>CAZLRE010000006.1:0-13813 GCA_964561885.1 uncultured Planctomycetales bacterium
ACGGCATGTTGATCGTTTGGAGGGACATGCTGGGTTCTTGGGTCGATCTTTTGGATGATTGGTTATACAGAGACACGTACGAAGATGATAACTCGTTTTGTTTGCCGACGGCAGCGACAGCGGCTACCAGCATGTTGTGGATCGAACGAAGTGCCATGCCGTCTCAACAGGATCCGTTGCCTCCCGCTCCAACCGATCGAAACGGCGTTGCCATGCCTCAGACGTGGGGCGATCTAAACGATACAGTCGCATGCTTGAATTTCAATTTGACAAATGTGGCTAAATGGACCAATTGCCAAACCACATGTCTTGCGAACCCGACCAGCTATGATGCGAACGCCTCCGCCTGTTTGAATCTCCCGCGATCGGTGATCAATGTGCACGGCGGTAATGCGGCCTATCTAAACGCACAGCGATTACAAGATTGTTTAACCAGCACATGCAGCGATTCATTAGGCGCCACACTTCCTGTCTGCGTCGGTTTGCCTGGTGTTGCGGTGGCCCCGAATTGTGTCGCGTTCGCTCCGGGCAACGCTTTTTATGATGCTGTGCGCGCAGAGCGCAATAACCAGTTCGATCTTTCCAATTTTTGCGAACCTTCAGGGACTCCAACAACAGCGTTTCAAGACAATGTTGTAGTGGCATTGGTGGCTGCGAACGCCCAGGCGCCTTATTTAACCGCACGCCATACAGAATTGGCTTTTATCCGCGATCAGGCAGTAGCGACACGCGCCACCCTTTTAAACGGCTACGACAATTTTTCAGATTTCTTGAGGCCTTGTTCTCCCGGCTTGGCTTTGGGCGATGGCTGTAATAACTGCGCGGCAGGCGGGCCTGCGGCCCAACTCATATGCGAGCGCAGAGGCTTTGATCCCGAAGCGAATCCGGATGCCCTTTCTAACTTTGTCATCTATGGCTGGCAAGGAACTCCTATTTCAGGCCGAGGCCCCACCGGAACAGACCCGGACAAAGGCTATTGGCATCTTGTGCGGGTCGAAGCTTTTGCTCCTCAGCGGTGCTACAATCAATGTGAAACGAACAAATTACCCTGGGTCAAGACTTGGACTTCCGGCGGATTTTTCAATCGTAAGCGTTGTTATGGGCTGAAAGACACGACTGGAATCGTAATATCGCGGGTGACCCGTTATGACGAAGACCGAGATTCGCCCGGAGCGCGCTTTGTGAATAATCAAATGATCTGGAAGTTCCGTTTTACCAACCCCGGCGTGGCTTCGCTTGCCACCCCAGGCAATGTGTTGACGACCGATTGTTTGCACCCGGCCGCTTACGATGTTGGCGTATCACCGTCGACAAAAGTCGAATTGGACGCGGCATTTATGATCAACAAACGCAGCGATGTGAACGCTTCATGTTGGAACAGGGTTAACGCGCTTTTGGACAGGGGCGTTCAGACAACGACATGCGCGCGCTATTATTACGACGGCGCGATCAATCATATGAGCCTGAAATTTACTCCATGTAATCAGGCGGCTGTTGCAGCGGCGACATTTTGCGCGGCGAATCCGAGTGCGCCAGGCTGCTAATGATGAAAAGGTAACAGCATGATTCGACAACGGACACGGACCAACAATGGTTTTTCGATTATGGAATACCTGGTCGTTATTATGATCATAGTAGGTGCTATGTACGTCTTTAAGGATTACATCATCCGCGGTTTGACCGGGCGGTGGAAAGCGACCAGCGATCAGATCGGTTTCGGCCGGCAATTTGAGCCCCACGATACCGTCGAATGCGCCTTTGATGTTGAATTCGGTCAAGGCTGGTATGACAGCATTTGTGTTGAGAACAAAGGATGCAGTTATGGCAATAAGAACTGTCGGCAGGCGGCGATCGGCCAATGCAATTCGACAACGTATTGTCAATGAACATAATGAACCTCGAGGAGCGTTGATATGTTATTCCTGATCACATTTTTGATGTTCGTATCCATAGGGCTTTTAAGCTATACCCTGATCCCTGTGGTCGTGACACAGGCCGGAGAATTGAATAAAAAAAGGAACCAGCAATTCTTAAGGCAAATGGACCGAACGCTCCAGGAAGATGATGTTCAGAAGGCCTACCGGCTTTATGCCATCGCTCCTGCGGCCCTCGGCATCGCAGGATTTATTTTTGCGCCGGGTGAATTTCGCTTTATTGGTGTCATTGCCGGGGTTGTCATCGGGCTTTTGCTCCCAAGGTTTTGGATCGGCCAGCTCATCAGCAAGCGCCGGTCGAAGTTCAACGACCAGATGTTGGACGCGCTTATGATCATGTCCAGCTCGTTCCGCGGAGGCTTGAGCTTGGTTCAGGCATTTGAAACAGTTGTTGATGAAATGCCGGACCCGATCCGTTACGAATTTTCGATCGTTCTCGGTGAGAATAAAATGGGCGTGTCCTTGGATGAAACGCTGAGCCGTTTGTATAAACGCATGCCGTCCCCGGGGCTTCAGCAGATGAATACCGCCATCCTTCTTTCCCGCGAAACAGGTGGTAACTTGCCCGCGATCTTCTCGAGGATCGTTCAATCCATCCGCGAACGCAAGAAAGTCGAAATGAACCTGCAGACGCTGACCGTTCAGGGAAAAATGCAGGCGGTGGTTATGACGGGTCTTCCCGTCTTGTTTATTTTTGCTGTTTCGGGATCAAATCCTACGTTCTTTGATCCGATGCTCAAAACGCCACTGGGACACAAGGCGATCATTCTGTGCGTAGTTCTGTGGACGCTGGGCGCCATATCCGTTATCAAGATCAGTACATTTAAGGATGTTTAATCCGGAGGAATAGACGATGTTGACCGTTTGCCTTTTATTTATGTTTTTTGCGGCCTTTAGCCTTGTTCTCGGTTTTATGCCGTTAAATCTGGACAGCAGACCGAGACTAAAGCTTCAGCCATTGGATTTCAACGCGGCCCAGCCGAAAACGCAGAAGAAAACGAGTTTGCTTGCCGGCCTTTTCAACATTGTCCGCAAGCTTGCCATTGTCGTCAAACCGTTATGTTCGCCGGCGATCCGTCAGCGCGTCACCAAAGACCTGGTCATGGGCAAGGTCGATATGGTCGTCGAGGAGTTTATGCTTGTGAAGATCCTTGTGATCATGACGTTATTATGGTTATCCTCTCCGATGCTGGCCAGCCAGGAAACCGCGGTGCCGGTATTCGGCATGTGCCTGGCTTTCGGGTATTTGATCCCGGACTTCTGGCTTAAATCACGCATTAAAAAGATCAAGGAATCTCTGGTGAGGGATCTGCCGGACACCGTTGACCTTTTGGCGTTGTGCGTTAATGCCGGTCTGGACTTTATGATGGCGCTTAAATATCTTGTTGAGAAATCCAAACCGTCCATGATCATGAACGAGCTGGCCATCATGATGCAGGAGATCAACGTCGGCAAACCTCGCCGCGAAGCGTTGCGCACGTTCGCCAAGAAATACGAACTGCCGGATATTTCAACATTCGCCAGGACCTTGATCCAGGCCGACCGCATGGGTACTTCGGTCAGCGAAGCGCTCAACATCCTTTCCGAAGACATGCGCGAAACCCGTTTCAGACGCGGTGAGGCCATGGCGCTCAAAGCCCCGTTAAAAATGCTCGTTCCTCTATTGCTTTTCATTTTCCCCGTCGTAGGTATTCTGGTCGCCGGCCCGATCTTTCTTGAGTTCTTCCAGAACAATCCGTTACAGGCTTTGACCGGAGGCTAGTCGGCAAGCGTGGTAAAGCAACGAAACAGGCGGCATTTTAAAAACAAAAACCCCTACGATCAATTGTAGGGGTTTTTTGTTGAACCATCAGCCGTAGGTTCAAGAATAAAACAATGACGTCAGCATTTTCAAAAAGTATAATCACGAACATGAATTCTAAATTCAATTTACGTTTTAACAGACAGGAATGGGCCGGCGCCTTCGGTGATATGGGCACAGATTTTCCTTTGATCGCGGGAATGACCCTGGTGGCGGGGCTGGATGCCGCGAGCGTCTTGGTTATGTATGGTCTCATGCAGATCATGACCGGCTTAATTTATCAAAGGCCGATGCCGGTACAGCCGCTCAAAGCGGTCGCGACCATTGTCATCGCCCAGAAACTGACCGGTCCGGTCATCTACGGCGGGGGATTGGCCATTGCGCTGGTCATGCTTATTTTAAGCCTGACGCGTTCTTTGGATTTGCTGGCGCGCATTGTTCCCAAATGCGTTGTGCGGGGCATTCAGTTAGGTTTGGGCATCAATCTTGCCATGCTTGCGCTTAAAGATTATGTGGGGCGCGACGGTGCCAATGGTTATATTTTGGCGGGGATCGCTTTTGTGCTGGTCCTGATCTTGCTGCCCAATAAGAAATATCCTGCGGCTCTGGCCGTGATCGGGCTGGGTCTCATTTATGCGTTTGTGTTTAAGATCGATTTCTCGGACCTGGGATCGATCTCCGGATTTAAGCTCCCGGACGTTCACATTCCAACGGGCCAAGACATACTTTCGGGTTTCCTGCTTTTGGCCATTCCCCAGATCCCATTGTCGCTGGGCAACTCCATTCTCGCCACTCGGCAGATCAACGATGATCTGTTCCCCCAGAAACCCTTAACGACGAGGAAAATAGGTTTCACTTATAGCATGATGAACCTTATTAACCCCTTCTTCGGCGGAATACCGGTCTGTCACGGTTCCGGCGGGATGATGGGGCATTACACTTTTGGGGCGCGCACAGGTGGGTCGTTGCTGATTTACGGAGGGATGTATCTGGTCCTGGGTCTTTTCTTCAGTCGGGGATTTTCTACAATCCTTCAGATATTTCCTTTGCCTGTTTTAGGGGCGATCCTTTTTGTCGAATCGCTTGCCCTCATGACATTGGTCAGGGATCTGAATGAACAAAAAGATGACCTGTGGATCGCGTTTATGGTGGGCCTGATGTCCTGTTCACTGCCCAATGGCTTTGTCATCGGGCTGTTAGCCGGAGTGTCCGTGTATTGGTTTAGGTCTAGGTCGGGCCCTTTTTCTTCCGGTGCTGTAAAACTTCATAGACAGCCGGAAGGATCGAAATGATAATGATCAGCAGTATGACCTTAGAGAAATTCTTCTCGACAATGGGAATATTGCCGAAGAAGTGTCCTGCCAAGACAAGCGAGAAAACCCAGATCAAAGCCCCGGTCACATTGTAAAGAATGAACCGTCCGTAGGCCATATTGCCCATGCCGGCGACGAACGGCGCGAATGTGCGAACGATCGGCACGAAACGTGCGATGATGATGGTCTTCCCGCCGTATTTATTGAAGAAATCTTCGGTCTTTTTGAGATGGTCCATATTGAGAAAACGAATATTCTCGTGGCGGAAGATCCTGGGCGCTAAATAACGGCCGATCGAATAATTGACAGTGTCGCCCAATATCGCGGCAACGGTTAATAGAAAAAGGGAAAGCCCGAGATTTAATGCCCCTTCGCCCGCGGTCAACGCCCCGACCACGAACAAAAGCGAATCGCCCGGCAGAAAAGGGGTCACCACAAGCCCGGTTTCGCAGAAAATGATGAGAAATAGGATCAGATAGGTCCATGTTCCATATTCGGTCGCGATGGTGACCATGTGATGATCAAGATGCACAAAGAAATCGACGAAATGTTTGAGCCACTCCATGAAACCCCTCTATATGTTATGTTTTTTAATAACGAGTAACACAGATATTCTAATATTCCGCCGGATAATTGCCACCAGAAAAATCAAACAAGCAAATCAGTTGAGAGAAACTCGCGTTTCCGATAGAATACACACCGAAATTTGAGAATGATAAGGAGTTTTATGTTTTTTGGGTTTGAATGGGTCGTAATTGCGTTGATGTTGGTTTTAAACGCCGTGTTCGCGGCGTATGAAATGGCGATCGCATCCATCCCGCGTTCCCGCCTGGCAGTTCTGATCACCGCTAAACGTAAGGGGGCCGAAGAAGCGGCCTACATGAAAGACCGCATTGAAGCCAGTTTGGCCGTCGTGCAGGTCGGTATTACCTTTGTAGGCGCGATCGCGGCCGCGACCGGCGGCGCCGAGGTCGCGGATTCCGTTCAGCCCTATTTACGCGAAGCCGGAATGAGCGAGGCTTTGGCTGAAATTGTCTCGCTTCTGATCCTGGTCATTCCCTATAGTTTGGTTACGATCGTATTCGCGGAACTCATTCCCAAAATGTTCGCGCTTAATAACCGCGAGCTTATCTGCCTGACTTTATCGCCGGTCATGAAGGTCTTTTCCATCGTCGCCTATCCGGTCATTACTGTTTTGGAGAGAGTGGTCAAATTCTTTCTGCGCGCCGGGGACCGCAGCGGTTATATCAAAAAGGTCTCAGGCGATCAACCCGGATTGCACGAATTAAACGCGGCCGCGACCCTTGCCCGCGCTTCGCGCCTGATCGGGGCCAGAGAGGAAAAGATCGTTCTTTCCGCCGCACAGCTATCGGTCCGTCCGGTCAAAGAGATCATGCTCCCTATCGCAGATGTTTCAATGATCCCGCTTAAGAGCACGTTATCGGAAGCGCTTTTGCGCGCGCATCTGGATATGCACACGCGCTTTCCGGTCTGTGAGAGCGAAGAAGACCCGCAGAGCATTCAGGGATATTTGAATTTTAAGGACATTATGATGGCGCTCAAGCTAAATTCGCAAGACCCGACCGTCAAAGGCATCATCCGCCCCATTAAAACGGTCGAAGGCGATACCCCGATCGCCCAAGTCTTGGAAAAGGTCATTCAGGAAAAACTGCACATCGCGCTTGTGGGCGACGAGAACCAAAAGATCATCGGTATGGTGACCTTAGAGGACATCATCGAAGAGCTTGTGGGTGAAATTGAAGATGAATTCGACCGATTGCCGACATATATTCATCCGTTTGCCGGAGGGTGGATCGTGGGCGGCGGGGTTTCCATGCATGTATTGGCCCAGACGACCGGCATTTCGGAGCCGGCCAAACCTTCGGCGGAAGGCCCGTTCCGATTGGCTGATTGGTGCGCCCAGATCTATCGAGCTCCATTGCGCGGCGGCGAAGTTCTGGAAGGCAACGGATTTTATGTCACGGTGCGTAAATTGCGCCGCAAAAAATTAAGCGAAGCCAGCATCAGCCTAATGAAGCCTCAGTAATAAACGGAGGGTTAATACGCTGTGTCCCATGCGGTTTTGTTTCAGGGAAAATTGCGACTTGCACCCAAATCCAACAAAAAGTTAATTAAGACAAATTGAATTCTTATAACTCTGTGTTATAATCGCTTTTGTCCGATGGAACATCAAACAGTGAATCGTTATTCCTTAAGATTTATCTCAAGAAAGTTAGGTGGGTTTATGAAACACAACGGTCTTTTGAAGATCATTGCGGTTTTATTGATGGTCGCGCTTCTTCCGACGCTGTCTTTTGCCGTTCCGTTCGATAAAGAGGAACGCGAAGAGCTGCGCAAAACGGAATTGGAAGAGATGCAGAAAGAATTTGACTGGTGGCCGTCGGACGCCAAACCTGCGCCGGTCAAAGATGAAGAGCGCGGCGGTTATTGGTGGTGGCCGAATGAGCCGGGTGAAGTCCGCCCTTGGGGCAACCGCGGTTATATTTATGTTTACAAGATCATCTTCGATTACAAAGCCGAAGAACTTCCTCCGCCGGAACCCAAAGAGCTGAGGCCGTCTTTGCTCATCAAGAAAATTTTGAGGAACGTTAAGGTGTATTTTGATTATAACAAAGCCGATCTGCGTGAAGATGCCAGAAAGATCCTGGACAAAGCTGTCGCGACATTGAAACGCAATCCCGAGGC
Source organism: uncultured Planctomycetales bacterium (assembly GCA_964561885.1). Taxonomy (GTDB): domain Bacteria; phylum Omnitrophota; class Gorgyraeia; order Zapsychrales; family Fredricksoniimonadaceae; genus JAGNTT01. The sequence goes on from CAZLRE010000006.1 coordinate 7,755, forward strand.
CAGCATTTTGATCACCGGGAATGCCGACGTGCGCGGATCAGAGGAATACAACGAAAAGTTGGGCCGCCGTCGAGGCGATTCCGTTAAGCAGTACATGCTTGATAACGGGATCCCTGAAGACCACATCAAGATCATCAGCCGCGGCAAGCTCGATGCGACCGCGCCTGTCACTGATTTGATCGGCATGCAGAAAGACCGCAATGCGCAGTTCATGATCGCCGAGGTCGAGGAGGTCATGCTGCCGTATGATGGGCCGCCGCAGGAAGTCACCAATGCCAAGCCGATCGAAGAAGGCAAATATCTGGTCGAAGAGCAGGAAAAAGTGGAATCAGAGGTCAAGGTTTCGACCCGGGAATATGTCATTCAAAAGAACGACAGTCTTTGGAAGATCGCGCAAAAAGAGATGGGCAGCGGCAATCGCTGGAAATATCTCTATGAGCTTAACAAGGACAGGATCAAAGATCCCAATAAGCTTAAAGCGGGCGTTACGATCATCATTCCTGTTGAGTAAAAACGTTTAATCTTAAGCCCCTGCGCTTTCGCAGGGGCTTTTTTATCCGCCTGATTCCCGAATGCCCATGCCAAAATTCAAGAAGGCCATAACGTACACCCTTGGAATCGCTTCCGTTGCTTTTATCGGATGGACAGCGGCCTTCTGGATCCATCACGACCGCGTCCTCGATCAGATCATCGCACGGCTTCAGGGCGATTCCCGCATTGCCGAGGTCTTGGTGACGGGCGTTAATTTTGAAGAAAAGTCCCAGCAGACCTTCACTACGATCAAGTTCCTTGAGTATGATTCTACCGGCCGGCCCCTCGAGCCTAAGTATTTCACTTTTTCCGGGAATATCATTCAGTTCCAGTCTTTGGTGATCCGCTTTGAAGACATTTATGTGCGCGGCGGAGATAAACTGCGCGGCAAAAGCGCCTATTTGTTTTTAAAGGCCTTTATGCTCGACGGGAAAAATACGCAGGAATTCGACATCACGCCCGTGAACACCATTCCCGCCGGTTATAAGATCCCGGGAAAGGAAGACAATTTTGAGACCGAATTCTGGAAAAAATTCTGGGACTATGCGCTGGACCCTCAAAAGTCCAAGGGCTCAGGGATCAAAAACGCGCAGATCGAAGCCCCCGGAACAATGTTCGTGCCCGGCAATATTTACACCATCAAAATCGAGCATGACGGCGGAATGCGTATCGATGTCTCTAAGCTTTCTCCGATCCTTATGGGAGAGACCATCCCGAATACGTAAACCGTTATTACCGGCGGGTTCTGGTCGGTATTCGTAAAAGCGCAAAAAGCGTTGGAATAAATTAATTTAAGTTCTTGAACTTTAAATTAAAACCGATAATATGAAATCATATTATGAATATTTCATTTATTAATAAGTCTGCTTTATGTGTTCTTCTTGTTGCGACCTGCCTTGCCGCGTATTGGCGCTACGACGTCACTGTTGTTCAGCCCCGTCAGAATGCTGTCCTGAGATCGTTTGAGACCAGCCTGCAGGACCGCGAGGTCCTCAAAGAGAATCTGCGTCGATTGAAAGATATTCGTACTGGCGTTGCGAATGTTGCGGCCCAGGGAGAGTTGACCGACGCCGTTGTCTCCCCGATGCAGAATTCATTATCCGAGATATTGTCATCACAGGATCGCCATTTGGCCGGCACGAGAAAGGCCTTCGAGGGATTCAGCAGGGATCTCGATGATTTTCTGAAGATCACAAACCAGCTGACCCTTTACGAGGGAAAGATCAAAGAATTCAGCGAGCGGTTCTCAGTTTATTTCCAAGAGTTCGACAGTGGAATCCCGGTTTGGGTCGAACAGACAGCAGGAGCGATCATGGCGGGAACGCCGGTGTCCAACACCCTTGAGCTCGACGCTATTATCCAGCGGATCGCGACCCTGCAGAAGATCATTCCGGAACTCAGCGTCTTTGAGCAGAAGCTGCAAGCCCTTAATGGCAATATTGACCTTTGGGTCAACGAGATCAACACGGCCCCGACCCTTGAAGAGAAACAGATGATCTTCGGTCAAAAGCAATATCTTCTTAAGGGGTTCCCCGAGCTTTTTGGAACGTTTAACGGTTATCTGCTTAAGACGCTGGAGAAAGAAAACGCCAACGTCCGCACGATCGCCGGCCAGATCGATGCTTCAATGAATGTGATCGAACAGCCTCTCCTGGAACAGTTTGGAGCTCTGAATAATGCCATCGAAACGCAGGTCATCCAGAGCAACCTTAAGGAACGCCAGGAGCGGGATGTCAAACGCTTTTCTTTTGTCGGGCTTGTGCTTGCGCTGATCGGCCTGTTTGTCGCCCTGGCGATCTATGCGTTTAGATTTGAACGGGGCATGGCCATATTCAAGCGGCAGACGTTCAAAGCCTCGACGGATTCCAAGGAAATAACAGCCGCCTTAAGCGATCATGCCACGGGCATGATCAGGAACTTTGAATTGGCAAGGACCTATCAGGAGGGACTTCAAGAGACCGCCGCAGGTTTTACGGACAGACAGCTGAGCCTTCAGCGGATCGATCAGTTGGTGCGCGACACCGACCTTTTGGTCAAAGAAAGCCGCGAGAATTTCTTGGTTATTAAAGAGGAATTCTATAACACCGAAAAGGTTTCCAAAGAGATCGTGCATTTGACCGGTGCGCTGGACGGTGTTGCCCAGCAAATGACCGTGATCGCTGAACGCGCCGCGCTCAATGTCGCCGTCAATCAGCAGCAGGCCGCGGGCAAACAAGACACGATCGATGAGTTGAAATATCTTTCAAGCCGCATCCGTCACGCCGTCGGTTCGACCCACACCGCGCTGGAATCGCGCAAAGACAAGATCGATGAAGCCAAAGGCAAGTTCGAATTGATCGAGAAGAACATGGACCAAATGACGGACAATACACGCGAGGCCCTGACGGAAATTGCCCGCGCGCGCCTGGACCATTCACAGGAAGCCAGCCGCATCAATGAGATCTTAGAGAACGCGAAGGCCAAGGGCCGCCAGATCGCCGACGAGATCAATGCCTTAAATCAGCAGATCAGGGATTTCTCAGTTTTGAGCAAACATCTGGAAGCATTGCATGAATTGGCCGTCAAAGCATCCGCGCTTAACGCGCAGTCTTTGTTGGTCGAAAGCAGCGATCCCCAGACAGTGCCGGTCATCGAATCCAGCAGCCGGCGTATGAACGATTATATTAAGGAATATTTCACAAAAGTTTTTGAAAGCGATGTCTTGAAGTCCTCGGTCAAAGACGAAGAAATCGGCTTTGATGATGGCCTTTCGCAAGCACCTTCACAAAAACCCTCCTCTCGGATCGAAGAAACCATAAAAAACACTTAAGTTGAGCTTCGTCCAAGGTCGACGCAGCGGTATTTTGAATTTTGACCCGCGCCATGCGGATTCTTTCATTATTTTACATTTTCTGCTATTATATGTTTCCTTTCAACGCCATTAAAAGCCAGTTATGGAGATTGATATGAAATTCTTAAAGATATTCATGTGTGCCGCTTTCTTAATGTCCGACATCGCGCCATTGTATGCCGAGGTGATGTTCGATAAACCGCTGTATCAGCCTACCAGTGTCCGGCCATCGATGCGGACCCCTCAAGAGATCATCGCGGATTTTCAGGCATCGGTCGACAAGATCCAGGAAGAACAAATGGATCTTTATGGCGAGATCGAATCCAAAAATAAAGAGAACGCCTTCCTTTTAAGAAAGATCAACGATCTGTCTATCAAGCTCCTTCAGCTGGATTATTCTCTTTCGAAAAAATCATCCCAGGACAGCTCTGGTTCACCGGATCAGGTCGCCAAGCTTACTGAAGAGAAAGATATTCTGCTCAAGAAATACAACGAAGCCCTGTCGCAGAAACTCCGCCTGGAAGGCGAGATCAAAAAGCTCAGCAGTGATCAGGAATCGGTCGAAGAGAAGGTCCAGGCCGGGGTCGCAACGCTTCGGGAGGCTTTGAATTCCTCCGAAGAAGAGACCGCGCAGCTTAAGGCGCAGATGGAAGCGCTTCTTAGTGAAAAAGCGAATTTGGAACAGGAACGGCGACAGGCGTTTGAAGATAAATCTGTTCTTCAAAGCCGCATTCAAAGCATGGAAGTTCAAATGCAGGAAATGAAAGACAGCGCGGCCGAAGCCTCAGCCGTCAGACAAAGCCCGCTGCAGCAGAGGGTCCGTGAATTGAGCGACCGCATGGATGCAATGCGCGAAGATCTCAGAGAAAAAGACCGGCTGATCGGGGAGGCGAAGAAAAAGGAATCGATATCCTTAGCCGAACTCAAAAAGATCCAGCAAGAAAAAGACGAATTAAAAGAACAGATCCAGAAATTGACATCGACCTATAATGCAGCCCAGGAAGGACGATCAGCGAAGATCTCCCGTCTGGAGTCTATGGTTCAGGAGAAACAAAAAGAGATCGAACGGCTATCAGCGACAAGCGCGGCAAAACCAAAGAGCACTGTGGTTGACTCCGATCGTAAAGCGCTTGAAGAGCAGATCGTCCGCTTGAAAGAGAATTTAGAAAAAGAACAAGCCGCCTATGAGCGCAAATTAGAGAAATCTAAATCCCCGTTCGCGCTTCAGATCCAGGCCTTGCAAAAAACGCTCGACCAGAAAACGACCGAACTTTCCAAGAAAAGCAAAGAGCTTGATTCATTGAGGACCAAGAGCAAGGAATTGACCAAAGAACTTGAATCGACGCGGAAAGAAAAAGACGTTTTAAGCAAATCTGTCCAGAATTTAGAGAAGAAGTCCCAAAGCAGCAAAGTCGAGAACAAGGGTTCCGAGGAATCATTAGGAGCGCAGATACTATCTCTAAAGCAGGAACTTGATAAGCGTGATGAACAATTGCAGGAAGAGGCCGAGCGGGTTGAGGCGTTGGAAGCCCAGAAAAATAAATTATCTTTAGCCGTCGAGGAAGCTAACCGCGAAAAGGAGTCTCTGCAAAAGCAATTGGCATCATTGAAGGAACAGGCGAGCGATGACAAAGTTCAACCGCAAGACAATGCCGATGATGTGCGCAAAGAATACGAACAGAAAATGTCCTTCTTGTCGGCAGAGATCAAGGAATTAGAAGAAAAATTAAAGGATAAGGACCAGAAGATCGCAGACCAGGCTAAAGAAGCCAACCGTCAGAAGGAAGACTTTCAGACGACCATCGCGTCGCTCGAAGTTGAGCTTGAAAAACAGCGCGCCGGTGCTTCAACCGCAGCAGGAACAAAGGTTGAAACCGCCGATCAAGAGGACGAGATCAAGAAACTCACCGCAGAAAAAGAGAAATTGCAGAAAGAGCTCAAAGAAACAGTTGCTGAGCGCATCGGGTTCGAAGATGAACTGACGGCTTTAAAAATTAAATATGAAGCCATGGAAGCGGACATGTCAGAGAAAATGCGCCAGGCCCGCGCTCCGCTGGAAGAGGCCATTGCCAAGTTAAAAACGCAATCGGCCGAACAGACAAAGATCATGGAAGACAAAGACCGGCTTTTGGAGGATCTCAAGTCCAAGGATCAAAACCGGGAATCGGCTATCAAGACTATTTCCGAGGAGAAAGAAGAACTGAAACAGAAGGTGAGTTATCTGGAAGATCTGCTCGAAAACACCAGAAGCGAAGCTTCTCAGGCGGCCGGCCAGCAATCTATGACCGCGGAGAAGAAAGTCGAAGAGCTCACCAAAGAACTGGAAGAAGCCAACAAGGCGCTGGAAGACAAGGATGTTCAGATCAGCGATCTTAAAAAGAAGAATGAAGAATCCGACAGCCGTATTAAAGCGGTCCAAGAGGAAAAGTCAAAAGCCGAGCAAACCGTCGCACAACTCAACGAAGAAATTGAGGGATTAAAACAATCGGCCCAGAACGATATGGCGATCGATATGGATTCCCGTTCCAAGAAACAGATCGGCGATTTGAAAAGTTCATTGACCGACACCAAGCAGGCCCTGAAGATCCAGGAGAATCTGGTCAAAACTTTGAATGCCAAGATCGCGGATCTGGGCATTGATGTCAAACGCTTGACGGATGAGGGCGTTGAGCTGCGCAGTTCGCTTTCTGTCGCCGAA
>CAZLRE010000006.1:13823-21291 GCA_964561885.1 uncultured Planctomycetales bacterium
GAAGAAAAATCCCGCCTGGAAAAAGAGCTGAGCGATGTTCAAGCAAAGCTTGACCAGAAAGCGCAGGAACTGGCCAAGCTGTCCAGGAACGATCAGACCTCAAAGGAACTGGTCGACATGGATCAGCCACAGAAATCATCGGCGCAAAGTCAGCAGGCTTTAAAGGCTCAGGAAGAGTTAGTCAAGACCTTGAATGCCAAGATCGCGGATCTCGGAATAGACATCAGGCAGTTAACGGAGGAAGGCACCGAACTGCGTAATTCCTTGACCAGCGCCAATCAAGAAAAAGCGCGGCTGGAAAAAGAGTTAAACGAAATCAAAGCTAAATTGGAACAAACATCGCAAGCGGCGCTTAAACCTTCAGAGGACATCGAGAGAAGATCGCAGTCCCTTCAAAAGGAACGCGATGAGCTTCAAGCGAAGCTTCAAAAGATGGCTCAGGAACGCGATGCCCTGGTCAAAGAATTGGAAACCAGTCAACAGCTGCAAAAGACGGCAGAGAACGATTCTAGGGAGGCTTCCCGAAAATATGAGGCTGAGCTCAACGCTCTCAAGGAACAAAAGAACAAATTGGACGACGAATTGGCAGCGGCAGCAGGACGCGCGGCGACATTCGAAAAGACCGTCGCAAACTTGAATACTGAACTCGAGGAGGCACGCAAGGATCTTTTGAGCCGGGACAAAGAAGGCCGATCCGTCTGGCAGGAAAAAGTGGATGGTTTGACAGCGGACCTTAAGAATTCCAAGGAGCAGTCTGCGAAATTTGAACGTTTGGTCAAAGATCTCCAGCAAAAGAACCAAGAGTTGAATGTGCTTTTGGAAGGATCACAAAAATCCCTGGCCGAGAAAGATAAGGCCGTCGCTGATCTGAGCGCGGCGCAAAGTGAACTATCGGCGAAAACGGCTTTGTTCGACAAAGAACGGGAGTCATTCGAGAGCAGGATCAAGGCATTGACCCAGGAACTCGCCGCAGTACAGACCGCCCAATCCAGCGAACTGACCTTAGTTAAGAGCGAGTCTGCCCAGAAAGCAGCGGATTTGGCAAAAAAGCTGGCTGAAGCGGTTGGTGAAACCCGCGCCAAAGAAGAGACCATTGGACAAATGATCGCGCGCCAAAACAGCTTGGAGCAGGAGTTAAGCGACGCGTTATTGGCCAGATCCCGGGCCGAGGCATCCGCCAAACAGGTCCAGTCCGAGATCGATATTCTCCGCAAAGATTTTGAATCCGAGAAAAACCGGATGAAAGACGAGGTTTTGCGTTTCGGCAATGAACGCGATGACCAGATCATCAAAGTTAACGAATTGCAGAATGCCCTTAAGGACGCGCAGAATCAAACCAAACTTGCGGTCAATGAATCTCGCGAGCCGCTCTTAAAAGAGATCGAAAGCCTCAAGGGACAGCTGCAGAAGAACGAGATCGAATTTTTAACCGTTCAGGCCGCGAACAAACAATTGGACCAGACCAAAGAGGATCTGATCAAGCAATTGGCAGCGTCGCAGCTTAAACAGAAAGACACGCAGGCCAAATTTGATGAATGGAAAAACGCGATCTCCGAGAAAGAGAACATCAACCGCGGGGCTGTTGTCAATGTCGAGAGGGAATTAAACGGCAAGATCGCCGATATTTCGGCCCAATTGAAGGAATCGAACCGCAAGGCCGATGATTTAACAAAACTCAAAGCAGAATTGGAAAAGAAGATCAAGGATCAGGAGTCGAGGATATCTCAACTGGATGCAGAAGTCTTAGAGAAGAATAACGAACTGCTCGCACAGAGAACCCGGACGGCTGAAGAGTTTTCTGCTAAGCAGAAAGATCTTCAGTCGCAATTGGAGAAATTGACGCAAGAACTCAATGGCTCCAAGAGCTCGATCGCTGAGTTAACCAGGGCCAAAGAGACCTTGCAGAGCGATCTGAAGGCCGGAGAAACAAAGGTCGCGCAGCTTGAGTCTGAACTCAAGGACAAGCAAACAACATTGGATGCTGTTCAGGATCAGTCCGCAAGCGACCTAATGGCGGCGAAGAAAACCGCCGACGAAAAGATCGAAGGGTTAACGGACGAATTGGCAACCTCCAAAGAGGCTGTTATTCAACTGACCAAATCTAAGGAAGGGCTGGAGAGTTCGCTCAAAGAAGCTCAGGATAAAATTGCAGAAATGGGCAAGGACATCTCCGAGCGCACGTCCGAATGGCAGAAGAAATTAAGCGATCAGGAGAAAATGTTAAAGTCTTCGCAAGAAGAAGTCCGCGCTCCTTTGCTCAAAGAGATCGAAGGGCTTAAGAAGAACATTGAGGATAATGCCGCTCAGATCGAAACGCTCGCAAAGCAAAATAAGGAATTAACAGACGCGAAAGAAGATTTGGCGCAGCAATTGGCCGCGGTTGAGGCCAGAGAAAAAGAGAACCAGATCAAGATGGCCGGCGTTCAGGAGGCGATGCTCAATAAGGGCGCTCAGGACCGCCAGGCTTTGATCTCGATGGAGAAAGATCTAAAGGCCACGATCCAGGAGATCACAACCAAGCTCGCTGCGTCCCAGGCACAAGCATCCGATTTAAGCAAAGCCAAAGATAAACTTGAAAAGGAATTAAAGGCGAAAGCAGATGCGATCGCCAAACTGGAAGTTGAATCCATCGAACGGCAGAACAGTTTGTCTGTCGTCGAGGCAAAAGCCAAAGAAGAGATCGCGGTATCCAAGAAACTGCTGGATAACCAGATCGCTCAGCTGAACACTAAGATCAAAGATTATGAAGGGATCATCCTTGATCTGACACGGTCGAAGGAATCTGTCGAGGAAGATCTCAAATCCAAAGAGTCGCGCATTGCCCAGCTCGAGAAGGAATCATCCGAAAAAGAGAGTGCGTTAACCGCGCTTAAGGCGCAGGCTTCAAAAGATGTGGATTCGGCAAAGCAGGCGTTAAGCGCGCGCATCGAAGAGATCACAACCGAGAAGAAAGAAGCGGAAGTTCAGGTCCAGAAATTGACAGGAGATCTGCAGGCGGCGCGAAAATCCATTGATGAGCTGGTCAAGGCCAGAGAATCGTTGGAGAATTCGCTGGAATCCAAAGAGACCCAGATCGCCGGTTTGCAGGCCCAGATCGTTGAGAAAGACAAGGCGGTTTCGGTCCTCAAGGCACAATCGTCGGATGAATTGACCGCCCTTGAGAATAAACTGAATGATCAGATCGAAAATCTGACAAGCGAACTTAAGAGTGAAAAAGAAGCGCTCGGCGCGTTAACAAAAACTAAGGAAAGCTTGGAGGCGGCGCTGAAGGCTTCCGAGACCAAACTCGCCCAGGTTAATGCCGATCTGGTCAAGAAAGACGAGGCGATCAAGGCGGTTGAGGCTGAAGTGTCCACGCGGGTCGCCACAGCCAAGAAGCCCCTTGAAGATAAGATCGATATCCTGGTCAAATCTTTGGGCGATGCCCAGGCGGAGGTCAAAACCAAGCAGGGAACGATCGAAGGGCTGAGCGCCAAAGTATCAGGGCTTGAGAAATCTTTAAGCGAGACAAGCGCGGCCAAGGCAAATTCTGAAAAGGAATCTGCCCAAGCCAAAACCGCTTTGGAACAAACGCGCAAAGATATGGCCGCAGAGATCCAAAAGGCCAACAAACCTTTGTTAGAGAAGAACCAGATGCTCCAGATCGAGGTCGATGAAAGCGATAAAAAGATAGCCTCGCTCGTTGCGGAACGCGACCGCTTGTCTCAGGAGTCTGCGAAGCTGACTGCCGACGGACGAAAGCTCCAGCAGGATGTGACGCTGTTAAAACAAGAAATTGAGAATCAAAAACGCGCGCTCGCAGAGAACGCGGCCGTCATCAAGGCGCCGTTGTTAGCCGAGATCAATGACCTTAAGAAAATCCTTGAAGATAAAGAACGGCTGATCGAACAGAAGGCCGAGGCGTTTGCCAAGGTCAACGAAGAGCTGGCCACCGTTCTCAAAGGCCTGGCCGTCATCCGCGAGGACAGGGACAAGATGAGCGCCATGGTCAAACCGCTTCAGGACCAGATCAAGGGCATACCGCAGGAAGTGGCATTGGCCAAGGCGCCTTTGGAACAGGAAAATTCCCGCCTGAAAGTGGAACTGGAAAAGGTCCAGGGCATGCTGGATGTGCGCGTCCAAGGCCTGGAAGCCGACCTGGTTAAGAAAACAACCGATTTTGAAGAGGCTGATGCCGAACGTCGTGCTCTTGAAAAAGAGATTGCGCGCGTTTCCCAAAGCAATGATGAATTGACCCAGGATATGGAAAAACTTCAGCTGAAGCTATCTAAAAAGTTCCAGGAAGACTGCGGCGTCGCTTTGGAGGAGATCCAGAAACCCTGGAAAGACAAGATCGATCAGTTAAAGGCGCAGCTTGAGGGAAGAGACAAAGAGATCGAGAGTTTCAAAAATGAGAATCTCAGGCTTAATCAGGAACTAGGAAGTCTTTCGGAGGCGTCCGGAGCAGCGCGATAAAGCCCAAGGGCGGTTTATGGATGAGAGAACCGGTGGGGACGGGTTAATTTAACGCCAATTCACTTTGAGATTTGAATTCGCGATGGTATATTAATCCCGTCAATCCTTCGATTCGCACTACGGCCATGGCTGTGGTGCTTCGTTCAGGATTCCGCCCTGCGGGGCTCCATAAATTCAACCAGCCGAGACCCTATGGCCAAATCGCTTGATCCTCAATTTCTGGTTAAGACATTCCTGGATGTCGCCCAAAAGTCGTTCGACTCAACCGGCGGCAAATTGGTTGCCACCGACCCCGCCACACACAAACCGCAAAATATCATTGAATACCAGGGCCGAATGAGCGTGACCGGAATGGATAAATTCAACGGCCCCACGCACATCGCCGCGCTTTCGTTCTATTTGAACGATCAGGATAAAAGCAAGCGCCGCGCCAAAGGCGCGGTCGCATTGTACTTGGAGGCGTCCAACACGGACAAAGTGCTTCGCGCCTTCGGACATTCGGTCAATGAGGATGAAGATGAAGAGGAGACGCTGGCCGCCTGCGGAAAGATCTGCACAACGATCGCCGGCAAATTCAGGGACGCTTTGGCCCAGAACGGATGTCCCGCCCTTGTTCTGTCCGACCCTGTGACGGGCAAGAACAGCCTTCCGGAAGGCATCGACTTCAGCCAGGACCAGTCGCAGAAAAGCGAATTCAGTTTTTATTTCTGGAAGAAAAAGTCCATGGTCATCGACGTGACCATGGCAGATATTGCCCGCCGTTAACCGCCCCTGTTTATTTACACTCGCGAGAAACCTGCAAGAACATTAGTTCCCCTCAAGCTGTTTAAGGGATTCGCTGACCGCGGGATCGTTCGGCTTTAAGGTTTGTTTGAGCTGAAGATATTGGCGCAAGGCATTCTTATTGCCTTCCTGCTGGGCCACGTAGATCAACAGTTCAATGGCGTTTTCCTGGTCGTCGGAACGGTTGAAATATTCTTCGAGCGCCCATCTGGTTGAGGCATAGTCCTTGCGGTCAAAGTAGATCTGCGCCAGTGATTTATACGAGAATATGAATTTCGGATCAAGCTCAATGGCCTTGTGAAAGGTCTTAAGCGCGAGCGCTACACGTCCGGTGTCGCGGTAAGTGCCGGCGATATTGTGGTACGCCACGGGATTTGCCGGGTCTGCCGCGATCGCCTTAAGATAAGTGGCCTCGGCCTTGTCCTGGATGCCCTTGTCCGCATACTCCATCCCCAAATTATTGATGACACGGTAACTGTTGGGAGAATATTTGATAAGATTTTCATAAAATCCGATCGCGGTGCGCCACTCAAAGACCCTTTTGATCGACCAGCCGCAATAGATCACGATCAGCAGGATGAACGCCTTGATGAATGTTTTTTGCATGCCGTGCTTTTGGGCATATTGGATCGACAGCCAGACGGTGATGAGCGCTATCCCGATCAAAGGAACATAAAGGAAATGTTCATAGACAAGCGCGTTGATGGCGACAAACAGGTTCGAGGTGAGGATAAGGCCGCTAAAAAACCACAGCACTCCAAATGTGATGACGGGTCTTTTTTTCCAATTGGCGAAAGCGGCCGTGACCAGACCGCCGAAGACCACACTTCCGAATGCGACCGCCGGCTGGAAGAATGTTTTGGGGACTTCCAACAAACGTTCAACGCGAAGTTCGTAAGGAAAGAAGATGAGCCCGAAATAAATTTGAAGCACCTGAAAGAAATTGATCAGCCTCAGCCAGGGACTGGAGGTGAATTCGGTGTCTTCATTGTAGAAATTGAACGTGTTGACGAAATTCAGTTTGGTGGCGCGCAGGAGAATGTAGATGGCCGCCATGAGAGCAAAAGGCCAGATCGACCGAAGGATAATGAGTATCCTCTGGAGAAATGTTTTTTGCGGATTAAGGATAATAAAGTCGCAGATGCCGATAAAACAGGGCAAAAGGATGCCGGACTCCTTGGACAAAAGCGCCAGCGGGAACATCGCGATCGAGGCATAGTAAAAACGGCTCACTGGCGCAGGTTTCTGGGACAGGCGGTATTTCAAATAAAAATAGATGCTTGTGAACATAAAGAAAACGGAAAGCGAATCGCCGAGGCTGTTGACGTAAACGACCGTTTCCACCTGGATCGGATGGGTGAGAAAAATGAGCGCTGTGCACAGGGCCAGCGTCCGGTTGCGGAACAGTGCCAGGATGATCAAAAACAGAAGGATCGTATCCGCGATATGAAACCCGGTATTGACCGCGTGCCAGCCCGGGGTCCAGTCTTTCCAGAGGTGCCATTCGGCGGCAAAGACCATCAAAAGAAGCGGACGCCAGTAATTGCTGTTTAAATGCGCGCCGGCCACCAGATTTTGAGAGAAGAATTCCGGCAGGTATTTCCAGTCCTTGATGTAGCGGTTTTTGAGGATAAAGTCATCATCGTCCCAGAACATCTCGTTGGGAAGGCTCCAGGCGTAGATGGCAATGCCCAGGGCGATAATAAGAACAATGGCTCCGCGATTCGTTCCCAGAAAGCGCTTGAAAGTTCTAAAGAATTTCATTTTTTGACAATGCGGATTTAATTCGTATGATAGGTAATGTTCCTATCCAGATACCTCTGGATGCACGCCACCACTTTACCTGAACGGACGCCTTTTTAAAATCTTTTTTATGATTATGGTTTGGAACAAAAAGCTACAGATGGTTTTCCTGGTTTGCTGCGCGGCCGCGTCCTGCGGATGCGAGAAGGTTTATTATCTTCTTCAAAAAGAAGGCGCTGAGGAAAAGGCGATCGTCGGAGAGGCCCTGCCTTTGGAGGCCAACGTCAAAGTGGAGGAAGTTCAGAAGCTCCTTAAGCTATACGGCTATCCGATCGGCAATGTCGACGGGAAGATAGGGCCGGCCACGCGCACCGCCATCGTGCAGTTCCAAAGGAACAATGACCTGGAAGAGACCCGCTTTGTGGACAAGGCCACGTGGGAGAAGCTGCATATGTTCGATGCCTGCGGCCTGGTTGTTAACGGCAGT
>CAZLRE010000007.1:0-515 GCA_964561885.1 uncultured Planctomycetales bacterium
ATTAAATACCAGCCAATGATGGACAAGAGGATGATTCCAGCCTTGAATTCTCGACAAATTCAATCGATTGAACACAAAGCGATTCATAAATTAGGTATTCCTTCGCTGGTGTTAATGGATGCAGCGGGCAGGACAGTCGCTGATGCTGTGTCTTTGGTGTTGCGACGTAAACGCGCTCGACGTGTATGCGTGATTTGCGGAACCGGAAATAACGGCGGCGATGGTTTTGTGGCGGCGCGTTACCTCTGGGCGGCTGGTGTGAAGGCCAAGGTTTTTGTCATCGGTCCTTTGAAAGATCTGAAAAACGATCCCAAAGTATTTTATAAGACCCTTAAAGTCCTGGATGTTCCGGTCAGGTTCTTGAGAACGCTCAACCGTGAGGCACTAAAGATTTTAAAAAGTTCTGATGTGATCATTGACGCGCTTTTCGGCATAGGATTAAACAGGCCTTTAAGCGGCGCGCATGAAAAATTTGTGACCGCGATCAACCAAAGCCGCGGCAAAGTATGGTCGGT
>CAZLRE010000007.1:525-16134 GCA_964561885.1 uncultured Planctomycetales bacterium
GTGGATATCCCGTCCGGTTTAGATGGGACAACGGGCAAGATCTTAGGGGCGTGCGTTAAAGCGTCAACCACGGTCAGCTTTACATGTCTTAAAAAAGGTTTTTTGGAAAACGATGGTCCTAAAGTCACGGGACGCGTGGAAGTGGTGGATATCGGTATCCCTCAAAGCATATTGCGAAAGTTTGGTGGCTGATGCAGATCATGGAGCACGTTCCAATGGTTGCGGCCGCGGCGTTGCCCTTGTTTGATATTCCGCTCATTGTCCGGATCATCCGGCGCAGATCTTCGGCGGACATCAGCGTTTCCTGGATCGTCGGTCTTTGGGTGTGCAGTGTCGGTATGGCGCCGGCGGCGATCATCTCATCCGAAGATCTGGTTTGGAAAACATTTAATGTGGTTAACGTCATTTTGCTGACCGGGGTTCTTATCGCGGTCATCTATTACCGCAAGGGAACAGGCGGTTCTCCCAATTGATGGCAAAATTTCTGAATGAATCTGACATCGCGAAGGTCGTTGCGCTCATTTCCAAGGCCATGGAACATCTGCCTGACCCGTCGGTCACGCTGGTGGGCAAGCGGTGGAAAAGTCCGTTTCTGGTTTTGATCTCGTGCATTTTAAGTTTGCGGACCAAAGATGAGACAACGCTTCCTGCTTCCGAACGTCTTTTCGCTCTGGCCGACAAGCCCGAGACAATGCTGAAGCTTTCTTTGGCGCAGATCGAGAAGGCGGTATATCCCGTGGGATTTTACAAGACCAAGGCGCGCACTATTCACGGCATTTGCCGGGATATATTAGAGAAGTTCGGCGGAAAAGTGCCGGATGATATCGATACGCTCATGACCATGAAAGGCGTGGGGCGTAAAACCGCGAATCTTGTTCTGACCGAAGGTTTCGCCAAGCCGGCGATGTGTGTGGACACGCACGTGCACCGCATCTCGAACCGGCTGGGGTATGTCCGTACGAAAAACCCTGAGGAGACCGAATGGGCTCTGCGGGAAAAGTTGCCAAAAAAATTCTGGATGCAGTACAATGCACTTCTGGTCACTTGGGGCCAGAACGTGTGCAAACCTGTCTCGCCGTTATGTTCGACATGTCCGGTTAACCGGATCTGCCAGAGGAACGGCGTGACGGTAAGCCGGTGATCTTGTTGAGCGAAACGTAGTGTGTTAAGGAGATGACATGCTGACACTGTACCACATTATCGAAGGACGATTGGTCCCGACGGAAGATGAGCGCGCGCCGATCATGGTCTTCACTTCTCCGGAAGACGGGGAGCGCAAGCGTCTGATGAGCGAGTTCGGGATCGATGAGTATGACATCAACGCCGCGCTCGACCCTAACGAGCCCGCGCGCGTCGAGTTCGACGAGGATGGGTATCATGTCTTTATCCTGAACGCCCCCAAGAGGTATTCCTCGCATGACAATTTTCTTTTCCGGATCTCTTCTTTCGGCATGTTCGTGCGCAAGGAAACGCTCATTATCCTTTTTGCCGACAATCTTCTGACCTTCGAAGGCCGGCTCTTCACCAAGATCCGCTCGGTCCCGCATTTCATCCTCAAGGTGATCTACCGCAATATCCTTCATTTCGCCCAGCATCTTCAGGTCATCCAGAAAGTCGCCGATGAGCTGGAAGGGCATATCAACCGTTCGATGGAAAACAAGCATTTGCTTAACATGTTCAATCTGGAAAAAAGCCTGGTCTACTATCTGCAGGCGGTCTCATCCAACGGACGCATCATCGAGAAAATGCGATCGAATGCCGCGAAGCTCAAATTTGTCGAGCCGGACATGGATTTCCTGGAAGATGTCATCAACGAGAACAGCCAGTGCAGCCAACAAGCGCACATTTTTTCTGAGGTCTTCTCGAACCTGATGGATGCCTGGGCATCGATCATCAATAACAATCTCAACGTCTTTATCAAAAAGTTAACTTTGGCCACGATCTGCATCATGCTGCCGACATTGATCCTGAGCTTCTTTTCGATGAATGTTCCGCTGCCGTTCGACGGGGATCATGGCCTTTGGCCTTTTTGGATCATAACCGGTTTGGCTGTGTTTTCCTCGGCATTTGTGTTCACGCTTTGGCGCTGGAAAAAATGGTGAACCGGTCCGTTATTCCCGCACTTAAACAAGTCCCCTTCATTGTTATCATTATTTGCGTCGTTGTGTTGACGTTCCTGCCCGGTCTCGCAGGAGAATTTGTCAACTGGGACGATACCACCCACGTTCTGGAAAATCCCGCTGTCAGTTCGTTCGACGTAACGGCGATGTTCCGTCAGACTGTCCACAAGATATACATCCCGTTAACCACATTGTCCTTTGCCGTCGAGCACAAGTTCTTCGGCTTTAACCCGTTCGTGTATCATCTCAACAATCTGCTTTTGCATATCGCCAACGTATTATTGGTCTATGCCGTGGCCCAGCGTCTGGGATTGTCGGTCTTTGCCGCATTGTTTACCGCGCTTTTCTTCGGCGTTCATCCGATGAAGGTCGAATCGGTCGCCTGGGTGACTGAACGCAAGGATCTTTTGTATGCGTTCTTTTATTTGATCGCGATGCATCTGTATATCAGTTATCTGAATGACAGGTCATGGCGTTCGTATTTTGTTTTTTTTGTCTGTGCAACATTAAGCCTGCTCGCCAAACCCATGGCTCTGAGCCTGCCGCTGATCGTATTTTTGCTGGATTGGTTCTATCAGCGGGAATTTACCCTCAGATCGGTCGCTGAAAAGATCCCGCTTTTTGCCGTGTTCATTCCCGTCACATGGCTGACATACGCACTTCACGCGCGTATTCCCGTCAAAGATCCGCTGGAAGCGGCCCTGATGTGGACATGGTCGTTCGTTTTCTATATCTGGAAATTCCTGTGGCCGGATCCGCTCGTGCCGGTCTATCCGGTGGCTGAACCTGTCGGGTTGGGAAACCCTGTTTACGTTATTTCGTTATTGATCTTTGGGATCTTATGTGCGGGGGCTGTTTGGTTCTCTAAACACCGCTGGTGGATGTTCGCCGTCGGATTCTATGTTTTGTCGATCTTCTTTCTGCTGCGCTTTGATCCCAAGACTGACATTCATGTGGTGGCTGACCGATTTATGTATTTGCCGAGTCTGGGATTTTGTATGCTGGCGGGTTTGGGCGCGGAGCATGCTCTTAAACATATCCGCTTGCGCCATGTCCGTTGGGAGATCGCAACAAAGGTCTTATTATGGCTTGCGGTTTTTTGCCTGGCGTTAAAGTCTGTGGACCAAAGCAAGATATGGAACAATTCTCTGACGTTATGGACGCATGTGATCAAACACAATCCGACGGCATTTCTGGCTTTTAACGACCGCGCGGTCGCATTTATCGAAAAGGGTCAGCATGATCTTGCGCTGGCGGATTACGGGGCGATCTTGCGAATTGACCCTGACAACGCGGACGCGTATTTTAACCGCGGGCTTCTTTTTAAGAAGATCGGCCGATACCGCCCGGCGGTCGATGATTTTACCGAAGTGATCCGGCGATATCCTTACTATGAAAAGGCCTATCATCACCGCGGCAGGGCCTATGAAGCGCTGGGTCAAGAGGCCATGGCTTTGGCGGATTATACCCGCGCTGTCACCGTCAGCCCCGCTTATCCCGACGGATACATGGAGCGCGGCAACATCTACAATCACCGCGGTGATCTTAAAGCGGCTTTGGCCGATTATCAGAGGGTCATTGAATTGGAGCCGTCCAATGTGCGCGCTGTCAATAATCTTGGAACGATATATGCAAAAATGTCCGACAATGAGCGCGCGATGGCGGAATTTAACAAGGCCATTGAGCTTGATCCCGAACATGCGGAATCTTATTACAACCGTTCAGTGATCTACAAAAGGCAGGGGGAGTTCGCTAAAGCGCTGAAGGATGCGTTGCGCTCACGGGCGTTTGGCGCGGATGTTGAGGAGGCCTATCTAAATGAGCTGCGTAATTCTGCCCGGTAAAGTGTTTGTTTTGACGCCAAAACCCTTGGGGATAAACTGTTTGACATTTGTTGGGGATTGTGTGAAAATTTGGAAAATTTTTTACAAATTCCTGTAATTTTTGGTACATTTATACTGTAATTAAAAATAATATTTAAAAAAATACAACAAGCAGGTAAAAAAATCAATTTAACCAGTCATATAAACGTTGCGGGGGCCTTGTAAAAGAAGGGGCCTTATTTTTTTGTCTATGGGAAAGAAGATCGGACTCACATATAATCTGAAAAGCGACTGGAAGCGCCAGGCCGATGATCCTGTTGATGCCGCTGCCGAGCTCGACGGAGTTTCAACGGTCGAGAGCATTGAGCGCGCGTTAAAAAGCGGCGGGCATACGGTCAAGCGCGTCGGGAATGCGTTCAAACTGCTTTCCACCATCGATGACCTCGACGTGGATATTGTCTTTAATATCTGCGAAGGCTTCCGCGGGCGCAATCGTGAATCCGAAGTCCCACTCATTTTGGAAATGCACGGCATTCCGTTCGTCGGCGCAGACGCTTTAACGCTCGGCGTGACGCTGGATAAGGTTCTAGCCAAGAAATGTTTTATTGCCGATGGTGTTCCGACCGCTCGTTTCTTTCGCGCTTACACGGGCGATGATCTCAAGAAGTTAAATACCATCGGTTATCCGCTGTTGGTTAAGACATCGCAGGAAGGCACTTCCAAAGGTTTGACCGCGTCTTCCAGGGTCCAAACCCTAGAAGAGTTGCAGGCGCAGGTTGATATCATCAACAAGGTTTATAAACAGCCGGCTTTGGTTGAGGAATTCATCAGCGGCACCGAATTCACTGTTCCCGTTATCGGTAATAGGGACCCCAAACCCATGCCCGTCGTGCAGTACAAGATGAATGGTAGTCTTAATTTGGGCGATCATTTTTATACCTATCAGCATGTGGTTGAAAAGTCCGTCGAGTATTTATGTCCGGCGCAGATCTCCAAAAGTTTCGCCGAAGAGCTCCAGCGTATCGCGGTGGCCGCATACAAGTCCGTCGATTGCCGCGATTTCGGGCGCGTGGATTTCCGGGTCGACAAAAAAGGGAATCCATACGTGCTGGAGATCAACCCGCTTCCTAATTTAAGCGAAGAGGAAGTGTTCGGGCTTTTTCCAAAAGTCGTTGGAACGACTTATGCCAAGGTGTTAAACCAGATCGTGGAATTCGCTCTCGAGCGATACAGCCTGAATAAAGAGGAGACCTGCCTAAAATGAACCCACTGGACATGGCCGTCAAAGAACAAGACGCAACCGGTGTCATCGCTCAGAGACCGCAAATACCGCTTTCAGCCGACGAGAAGAAGGTCTTGAGCTTTTTTCCTGGCGCTACCGAAACCGACTGGGAAGACTGGCGCTGGCAGATCCGCAACCGTGTGCGCACGCTGGATGTCATCACAAAATATATGCCGTTAACACCGCAGGAAGAACGTGGTGTTGTTGGCGCCGGAGATAAATTGACCATGTCGATCCCGCCGTATTTTCTGGCGCTGGTCGACCCCAAAGATCCCGGCTGCCCGATCCGCTTGCAATCCGTCCCTCAGGAATATGAATTTGAAACTGCGGCCGAAGAGATGACCGATCCGTGCGGCGAGGACAAGAATTCACCGGTCCATGGTCTTGTTCACCGTTATCCGGACCGTGTCCTTTTCCTGGTCAACGAAATGTGCGCGATGTATTGCCGTTACTGCACCCGCTCGCGCATGGTTGGCGACGGAAATCACACGCTCAATACCGGAACATATGATGCCGCCCTCGATTATATCCGTTCGCACACCGAGATCCGCGACGTACTGATCTCCGGTGGCGATCCTCTGACCTTGGGTGACCGCATGCTCGAATATCTCATCAAAAGCGTCAAGGCCATACCGCACGTCGAGTTCGTGAGGATCGGCACCCGTATTCCGGTCACGCTGCCGCAGCGTGTGACGCCGGAGTTGATCGCGATGTTCAAGAAATACAGTCCGCTCTGGATGAGCATTCACTTTAATCATCCCCGCGAGGTCACCCCTCGCGTCAAGCAGGCCTGCAACATGATCGCCGATGCCGGTATTCCCATGGGCAGCCAGACGGTCTTGCTCAAAGGGGTCAACGACTCACCGCAGGTCATGAAAAAATTGTTCCATGAGCTCTTAAAGATCCGCGTGCGGCCGTATTACATTTATCAATGTGACCCGATCGTGGGGTCCAAGCATTTCCGCACATCGGTTGAGACGGGCATCAATATCATTGAGAATCTGCGTGGCCATACAACGGGCTATGCCGTTCCGACGTTCGTTATTGACGGCCCGGGCGGCGGCGGCAAGATCCCGATCACGCCCAACTACGTTGTTTCCCATGAAAACGGCCGATATACACTGCGCAATTTCGCGGGAGAAATCTTTACGTACGTTGATCCGTCGTATTAACCGTTGGCTGTTTGTGACATTTAAAGGGGCGCAAGATATTTGCGTCCCTTTATACTTTGTGATAATATCGGTTTCCTTTCCAAGGAGTTTGCTATGAAAAAGTTCGAAGCGATCGTACGCAAGTAGAAATTCACGGCGGTTTGTAAGGCCCTCGAAGAAAGAGGGATCGGCGGTATGACAGCTGTTCCGGCCCAAGGTTTCGGCAATCACCGCAACGGTCTTAAAGAAAAGGTCAAGATCGACATTTATTGCGATGAATTCTAGGCGGATATGATCGTGGAAGCCATCCGCAAAGCTGCCAAATCGGGTTTTACGGGTGACGGGAAGATCGCTATTCTGGACCTTGAGAAGCTTTACCGTATCCGTACCGGTGAAGAAGGCGCAAGCGCGATCTAGGGCTGAGAAATCCGGATTGACATTCGAAGCATCTATACTATAATAGTCACACTTTTTAGCTTTGAATTGGGGTGCCTTCGTATTTCCAGCTTGCCCAATTGAGATGTTCCGTCCGTTTAAGGGCATAATTTTACGCCAAAATCAAAAAAGAAAGTCGGTGATTCAAGATGGTTGAGATCAAGATTACAGATAAGAACGGCTTTGAAAAGGCCATGCGCCAATTCAAGAAACAGTGCCAGAAAGATGGTTTCTTGGTTGAGCTCAAAGAGCGCCGTTTTTATTCCAAGCCTTCCGAGCGCAAGCGTAAAAAGGGCAAGTAAGTTTTCTTTGAATTCCAAACGAGGGACGAAGGACGCAAGACGAAGGACGAAAACACCGTTCACGTCTGATGTCCAACGTCCCTCGTCCTTCTTAGTTGATCTATAAAAGTGTCTTGGTTGTTTACAGGGGTGATGCCATGGGGAATATCAAACCGGTCGCGATCTTAGTCGAGGAACAATATCAGGTGCTGGAGATATGGTATCCGCTTTTGCGCCTGCGCGAGGCAGGGATCCCTGTGGTGACCGTCGGCAGCGGATCCAGAGAGGTCTATCCGAGCAAGGAAGGATATCCCATCAAGGTTGACCGTTCGATCGAGCAGGTCAAACCGCAGGATTTCAGCGCCGTTATTATTCCAGGAGGTTGGGCCCCGGATTTCCTTCGCCGCTATCCCGCCATGGTCGAACTTGTCCGCAAGATCTATGATCAAAAAGGTGTCGTGGCATCCATTTGTCACGGCGGATGGATGCTTGTCTCCGCCGGTATCTGCCAGGGGCACAGCGCCACATGTTTTTATGCCATCAAGGACGACATTATCGCCGCAGGCGCGCGCTATGTGGATTCGGAAGTTGTCGTCGATAGAAATCTGATCACTGCACGGAAACCCGAAGACCTTCCGGCTTTTATGCGAGAGATCATTAACAGATTACACGGATCATAAATAATGAGATAAGGTATGAACGTATGACACGGATCATTCGTGTTATCCGTTACAATCCGTGCCATTCGAATAAGGACAATATGATCAAAATCAAACGCGCATTACTCAGTGTATCCGACAAAACAGGCATTGTTGATCTGGCCCACGGGCTTAACCGTTTGGGCGTTGAGATCTTATCGACGGGCGGAACTGCCAAGATGCTCAGGGACGCCAAGATCCCTGTTATTGAGGTTTCTGATTATACCGGCTTTCCTGAAATGATGGACGGCCGCGTGAAAACTTTGCATCCGAAGATCCATGGCGGATTACTCGCGGTCCGTGACAATCCGCAGCATATGGCCCAGCTCAAGGACAACGCCATCGGATTGATCGACATGGTCGTTGTGAATTTGTATCCGTTCGAGCGCGTCACGCAGAAGAAGAACGTTACTTTGGAGGACGCCATCGAGAACATCGATATCGGCGGGCCTTCCATGCTGCGTTCCGCGGCCAAGAACTATAAAAGTGTGGCCGTCGTAAGCAATCCCGCGCGTTATGCGGAAGTTTTAAAGGAACTGGAGACCAACAGCGGTATCCTCGCCGACCGAATCCTCACCAGCCTTGCGCTTGAGGTGTTCGCATTAACATCCTATTACGATGGTGTTATCGCGCAGTTTCTCAACAATCGTTTTCGCACCGCGGAATTGACCAAATATCCCAAAGACCTGACGCTGCGTTTCACAAAAATTCAGGATTTGCGTTACGGCGAGAACCCGCACCAGTCGGCCGCGTTTTATGCGGACTCCGGGAACGCCGAAGGTTTGGCCGGCATCAAACAGGTCCACGGCAAAGAACTTTCCTTCAACAACATCCTTGATCTGAATGCCGCGATCAACTTTGTCAAAGATTTTGAAGACCCGACCGCCGTCGTTATCAAGCACAATAATCCGACGGGCGTTGCCCAGAATAAAGTTCTGGCCAAGGCCTATAAAACAGCTTTTAATGTGGATGCGCTTTCCGCGTTCGGCGGGATCATTGCCTTTAACAGGAAGGTCGATAGTGACACAGCCAAAGCGATCGTCAAAAGCGGTTTCATGGAATGCGTCATTGCTCCCGGTTTTGATGCTGCGGCGGTCAAGATATTGTCCGAGAAGAAAAATTTGCGTTTGATCGAGCTGGATGTCAGGTCCGTCAAACCAAAACCCTATGCCTTTAAACAGGTCGCAGGCGGTCTGTTGCTGCAGGATTGCGACGGCCGTGAATTAAAGCCCGAGGAGCTAAAGGTCGTTTCAGCGAAGAAACCGACCAAGGCGCAACTCGAGTCCATGCTCTTCGGATGGAAGATCGTCAAACATGTCACCTCTAATGCCATTATATTAGTGAAGGGCCGCCAAACGGTCGGCATCGGCGGAGGATTGACCAGCCGTGTTGACAGCGCGCACCACGCCATTCGCAAGGCCGGCAAATCGGCCAAGGGTTCCATCCTGGTGTCGGATGCGTTTCTTCCCAAGATCGATACGGTCACCATCGCGGCCAAGGCGGGTGTGACAGCCATCGTCCAGACCGGAGGGTCCATCATGGACGCCGAGGTCATCAAGGAAGCCGACCGTCTGAAGATGGTCATGGTCACGACGGGTGTCAGACATTTTAAACACTAAAACGGCCAGGCAATATCCTTACGACCCGCAGCGAAGCGAGCCGGCTTTGCCCGTGAGGCTCCATGAATCCCCAAGAGTATCTTAATTCCTTCATCAATTTTGAATCCCATCTGCATAACGTATCGTCGCGGTCATTTAATCTTGCCCGTGTCTATCGGTTGCTATGTGCTCTCGGAGACCCGCACAAGGAGCTGAAGTTCATCCATGTCGCCGGGACCAAAGGCAAAGGGTCGACGTGTGTTTTTATCGCTTCCATTCTGCGCGCCGCCGGTTATAAAGTCGGCCTTTACACCTCACCGCATTTGTACCGGATCCATGAACGCATACGGGTCCTGGAACCCACAGCCAAAGGTTTTGACAGAGATTTCGACGGGTCTATTCCTGATGATCAGTTAAAGAGCGTGCTTTTAAAACTTAGACCTAAGTTCGAGAAATTTCGTCATGATAAAATTCTCGGAGATCTGACGTATTTTGAAGTGTTGACCGCGGTGGCGTTGTCTTATTTTTCCCAAAGGAAAACAGACATTGTTGTTCTTGAAACAGGTTTGGGCGGACGTCTGGATGCGACGAATGCGGTCGATGCGCTCGTTAATGTCATCACACCGATCGGTTTTGATCACACGCACTTATTAGGGAAGACCCTTGAGAAGATCGCCCGCGAGAAAGCAGCCATCATTAAACATTCGTTCTCCAGGGTCGTTGCGGCGCCGCAAGATCCCAAGGCCATGAACGTAATACTAAAGCAATGCCGGGATCTTAAAATAGAACCTGTTGTTGTCGGCAAGGATGTTCAGTGTCTTAAAGTCGGCCAGGATAAAAGCAAGCTTTCGTTCTATGTTCGGTCCGGACGTCAAGTCTACAAAGATCTTAAAACTGGGCTGTTAGGCGATCATCAGATGAAGAACGCTGCTGCCGCGGTGGCTGTGATAGAATTGTTGCCGGAGTTCGGATTTGCCATCGGACCGAAGGCTGTACGCCAGGGTTTTCAACAGGCCCGATGGCCGGGACGCTTTGAGATCATCAAGAAGAACCCGACGGTGATCCTGGATTGCGCCCATAATGTGGATTCAGCCCGGGCCCTTGTGAGAACATTTAAGCAGTTGTTCTCACACCGAAAAGCGGTCGTGCTGCTTGGGATTTCCTCTGATAAAGATGTCGACGGCATTTGCCGAGTTTTAAACGCGATCGCGCATACTGTAATTCTGACACGCGCGGATCATCCGCGGGCGCACATTTTCAATCTTCCACATATTCGAAGATTATTTAAAGGAAAAACAGTCGCGGATTTGCCCGATGTTAAAGATGCGCTGCGCCAAGCACATAAATCTGCCGGACGATCAGGGATCATTCTGGCGACGGGATCGGTATTTCTCGCGGCTGAAGCGCGCGCGCAGGTGAAGCATGTATCAATATAAAGGCATGGAAGATACGATCGTTGCGGTTGCGACCCCCGCAGGAGCGGGTGGGATCGGGATCGTGCGTCTCAGCGGTAAAGAGGCCATTGCGATCGCGGACCGTATGTTTGTCTCTAAGAACGCAAAGCGGCCTTCGGATTTCAAGAGTTTCACGGTACGCTATGGCTGGATCAAACGGGCCCAGGACAATGAAATCATCGATGAGGTTTTACTTACGGTGTTCCGCGCTCCTAAAAGTTACACTGCCGAAGACGTGGTCGAGATCAGCTGTCACGGCGGACAGGTTCCTTTGAATGCTGTTTTCGGTGAGGCCCTGGATTTGGGCGCACGTCTGGCAGAACCGGGTGAATTCACGAAACGCGCTTTTTTGAACGGACGCATTGATCTTATTGAAGCCGAGGCCGTGCTTGATATGATCACAGCCCAGACCGGCGCGTTCTTGCGTTTGAGCGCCCAGCAGTTGAAAGGGGAGTTGTCGTCGGAACTGGAAGGCATCCGTGACGGTTTGATGGGAGTGTACACTGAGATCGAAGCCATCGTTAATTTTCCCGAGGACGACATTGATGCCGCGGGCCGGCGGCAGATCGCAGAGCGCATTGCTGTTTACCAGGAGCGCGTTGAGAAGCTCATCCTTTCGAGCCGCAACGGCAGGATCCTGAAAGAAGGGATCCGTGTTGTCCTGTGCGGGAAACCGAACGTCGGGAAATCATCGCTGTTAAACGCCCTTTTAAAACAGCAGCGCGCGATCGTGACCGATATCGCCGGTACCACACGCGACGTGATCGAGGAGTCCGCGCAGATCAATGGTATCCCATTGGTGCTGGTGGACACCGCGGGCATCCTTGAACCGCGCGATCTCATCGAAGAAGAGGCCATCAAGCGCAGTCATCATTCCATCGAAAGCGCCGATATGGTTTTGCTTGTGCTGGACGTCAGCCGGCCTATTTCAGAGGAGGACAAACTTCTTCTCGGGAAGATCAAAGAAAGCAATGTTTTGGTCGTGTTAAACAAGACCGATCTTCCGAATGTTCTGGATGAGGCATCACTTCACGGATTGATAAAAGATTTGAAAGCGGTCCGCGTGAGCGCGCTGGATAAGTCATCGATAGAAGATTTAGAGGCCGCGATCGTTGATTCTTTTTGGCAGTCGGGAGATGAGGGGGGCCATGGGTTGATGGTCAGCAACATCCGGCACATTCAGGCGCTTAAGTCTGCCCAGAGCTTCATAACCGGGGCTATTACCATTCTTGAACAGGGTATCGCCATGGAATTCGCTTCCGAAGAGATCAAGAATTCGGTCAATCAGCTGGATGCGATCACCGGGCGCAATATTGATGCCGACCTGTTAGACCGCATCTTTTCACAATTCTGTATAGGGAAATGAGGATGGTTTTGGAAGGAAACAGCGCTAAGCGGCCGATCGGTGTGCTCGTTTTCGGATGGCTTTTGATCATCAGTTCGTTGATCCATATTTATATTTTTATTTTCGGGTACTTTTGGTATTGGCATCTTTTTGATTATTTGTCCGACTGGCAGATAACAGTTCGTTATTGCGGCTCTTGGTTGCTGCGCATATTGGGGATAAGCGCCGGGATCGGATTGCTGGAGGGAAGCAAGATCGCCAGGAGGATCGCTATCGGGATTTCTATTTATTCCATACTAACGCTTTACTGGAAACATTATTATCCGGCATTTACCATGCCCTGCCAATTGATGAGTGAGGCTTACGAAAGCATCTATCGACAATTGTTGGCCCATGGCTGGTCGTTAGACCGGCTGTGTACAACAGCCTGGACGGCCCAAAACGCGATAGATTTTGTGTTTCATTTCGTTCTTTTATGTTATTTGTATCGTCCGTCGATCCAAAAGTATTTTCAACGAGGCCAATCAAGATCTTGAGTTCGAACCAGGCCTAGTATCGAGGGTTATTCCACAAGAATGACGTCATTCGTTGGGGGTTCGTAGATGGGTTCGTTAACCTTTTCGCCGATTTTGGGTGATGCGTCCTTCGGCTCTGCGGTTATTGCCGGGACCGGAGGAGCTTCTTCGGTTTCAATCGGCAGGGGAAGGGTCTGGAGCGGTTGGGCTTGTTCGGTCGGTTGGCTCAAAACTTCTGCGGGAGATTGCAGCGCCGGCGCCGCCGGTTGGTTGATCTCACGCGACATCCATTGGTTTAAGACTAATAATAAAATAACGATCCCAAGAACTGTCCAGAAAGTTGTTGATTTGTTCATCTCAGTCATGATTATACCCCTTCTTGCCAGGCAATTTTATCCGCAATGTCGTTGGTGAATGCAATGAATGTGTTGAGCGTCGGGAAATAGGGAGGAGCTTCATGGTCCTCCATGCGCGTATCATAAACGAAGTTACGTCCGTATCCCGAGACCGCAGCTCCCGTTGAGCTATTGAACGTACCGAAGGCTCCGTAGTAATTTGAAATGACCCCGCCCAGGACCGTTGCCGTTCCTCTCGGGCCGCCAGAATCATAATTGTCGACTTGAAAATATCCATTTCGGGCGAGGATGCTGGCATGAATGTTCACATCATTCGGCGCTGAGGTGCCTATGCGCACATTTCCTCCCCAAGATACGATCCCAAGCAGGTTGTTTGTTCCGGTCGCATCGGGAGGAGTATATCCTACAGTCCCCGGCGTGCCGCTGGCTGCGGCATAGTTCTCGTAGACGAGGTTATTTTGGATCACGACATCGCTGCTCGCTGATATGGTCAGCTCGGTGTCCTGCTGGATCGTACCGCCAAGACTTGTGATATTGCCCTGGGCATAGATCAAAGTCCCAAGATTATCTACACCGTCGGGAATGCCGTTATATGTCGTCGGTGTTCCGCCGGTCACAACGGTTGTGGTGTTGGCGGTTTTGTTGACAGTGATCGTTTTGGTAGTGCCGCCCTGCACGATCGTATAAACCGGGTTTCCGCTGCTGACTGACAGGGAAACAGTACTGTCTCCGCGAATATAAATTCCACCCGTCGTATTCGTTCCGTCATTAGGCACATAAATACCGTTGGTTGAGATTGTTGTGTTGCCGCTGGCCTGGTTGGCCATGTCGGTTTGCGCGACCGATGAAGAAAGCGTGATCGCCGTCACACCGCGTGTAAATGTTGAATTGAATGTCGGTACGTCAATGGTGCCGTTGTTATCGTCGTTTAAGTTGATGCTTGATCCGTTGTTGTGAAAGCGCGTGAGTGAGTCGGTCTGGGTCACATCACCATCAAAAACACCGCTGGGATTAAAAGCGATATTATAACGGCCGTTGGTGTGCAAAGGTCCGGCAAAGTTGGTCCGGTTGGTGAACCAAACGTTTGTCCCATTCGGCAAAGTTTGAGAGTTCGTGAACAGGGCGTATTTTGCGAAGTTGTCTTTTTGGACGCGCACGGTAAAATCCCCGTTGAGTTTCAAATTGCGGCCGATATTTGACTTTGTTCCGACAGCATTAATGAGGTAATTGTACGAAAAATCCCAGATCGATGATGTGATCGTCGCCGGGTCGCCTTTCTCGGTGATGGTGATCGTGTATTGATACGTGCCGCCGCCCGCGGACGTCGCCGCTTTAGAGTAAGTGGCTTGGTTGCCGCTGACGGTCAATTGAGCCACCCCGGCGTCCTTGACGAATTCATTGAGAAAACCCAATCCGTCCGCACTGGCGACATAGGTGCTTGCTTTGCTGGAAACCGTGCTGGGATTTGTGCCGTTGATCGTGGTGAGCATGTGAGTATTGATCAGAGTGTCGATCATTTCGAGTCCAGCGTTGGCTCCGCTCTCACCGATGAACAGGGCCTGGGTCAACTTGCGCTCCCGGTCGGAGAGGTTCTTTTCCGTGACAGCCCGATAAATAAAAACAGAACTCAAAACAACGAGAATCATCATGACCAACAGGGACATCACAAAGATCGCACCTTTTTGATTATGAAACTTCATACGCTACCCTCGATTCCGCAGATAAACATCCAGACTTTTTGTTAAGGTGATCAATTTACGCATTGGAGAAAGTTTTTGTGCCGTCAACGCGATAGTGATCACGTTCTGGTCAGCGCTGACGGTAATCTGCATATTGGTTATGTTGGAGGCGATGGTGTTTTGAGCGACGACGGCAAGCGCCGGGCTTAAGACCTTGCGCACCAGTTCATTGCTTGAGGTGACCTCATATTGCACATATTTGTATTCCAAATTGGCGCAGGAGTCATTGGCATCCATACAACTTGAAGAAGTGCATCCCCACGTTAACGGAGCGCCCCAGTTAGCGACGTTCCCGCTGGCATCCAGTAGTGCTGTTGAAGAATTGCATAGGATCGGCATGGAAAAACGTAGAAGGTCGGTTGAGTTGGCGCCCCCTGCGTCGACTACGGTCGCCTGTGCTGTCCCGACGGAATCAAACCCGGATTCGCGTAACTCACGGGTGATCTTCTCGGAGGAGACGCGGATGTTTTCGCGCAGCTCGATGGCTGAGTCTGCCGTGTACCAGGTGGCCTGTCCGGTCATGAACGTCGTGAAGATACCGCTTAACATGAACCCGCATATCGCAATGACCACGAGGAGCTCGACCATGCTAAAACCGCTATGTGCTTTTATACTCATTCGGGCCCTCATTCGTTATAGATGTAGGCGATCAACTGGACCGGTGAGTCGATGGTCCCGTTTCCGTTAACGTCTTCGCCTGTATTTAAAGCACCGTTGAGGTTTGAGTCTTCTCCCATCAATCGGCCGTTGGATTGTCTCCAGCAAAAGGTGACGGTCACAAGCATCAATTTGGGATTTGTATCATCGACTCT
>CAZLRE010000007.1:16144-20803 GCA_964561885.1 uncultured Planctomycetales bacterium
CAAAAATGTGTGATTATTGTAGGTTGCAAATATTTGGTCGAACTGGGTATTTTTAATGGCTTCGATCTTGTTCTGTGAAGCCTGCAGGGCAATTCCGGTGTTGCGTGAAAGCTCATCCAATTCCAGATAGCGGACATATGTATAGAGAATGCCCAAAAAAGAAATGATCGTGACCATGGCAGCCACCATGAGCTCCGGGAGGGTGAAGCCTTGATCCGACAGTTTTTTACGCTTGAGCATAAGTCTCCTTAAAAACAGAAAATCCAGACGGCAAAGTTGCGCACGTCTGGACGTGAAGAACAACACAGTGTTGTTCGTCAGAGGTGCGCTCAGCAACCATGCCCCGGAGGGGTTTAGGCCGGAAACTTTGCCCCTGAACCTTTGGTTCAGGGCCCTGCAGCCTTACGGATACAGGGGTCCTTGGGTTTCCCCAAGTTTGCCTTCCGCTCTGAATCTTGCGGAACCGCGTTTTAGGCGGTTTGACTCTGATTAAAGTATAGTCCATAGGCTCTGCAAAACAACCCGTTAAGCTAAAAATTCCTAATTACCTTTATTTTCAATACTTTGTGAATGTTTTGAATTTGCGGTATTGGCCTCTGTTTTTGATTGGTCGGGTTGAAGGATCGTGCCGTAGAGGGCCAGAAATTTCTTAAGCAGATCGGGGTCTTTGGTGATGGCGATGAACTTCGGGCTCTGCATGAGTTTACCAATGTCCTTTTGTTCGATCGCCTGGGTGGTCTTGGGGTCATTAAGAAGGTCTTGGACCAGAGGGTCGTTCATGACATCCTGAAATTCTTTGGTTTTGCCAAGATGTTCGAGCCCTTTGGGGTCGGTCAGGACCGCCAGCTTTGAAGGGTCCAGAGCGCTTGCGACATCTTTGTCGAGCAATTCATCGATCTTTGTTTTGACCTGAAGATAGCCCCACGATTGTTGGATGTCGCTTTGGATGCCTTGAACAACCGGTATCTTTAAAGGGATGAACATGATCAGGAATATCCCGGTGATCAAAAGGAATTCTCCCCAAACGGTGTTGATGACCGCCCCCAGAAAGCGGCTTAAAATCGAGATGTTCTTCTTATCCGCACCCAGAAGGAGTGTTCCGATCGTCATTGAAAGAGCGATGCTCAGAATGATGGGCCCGACGGTGCCGATGGCGACCGCGATGATCATGTTGTGAGTAATAATATAATAGATGTAGCTTAGTACGGTGGCGATGATGAGGGCAATAGGTCCGATGACGGTTTGCAGGAAACCCTTGCTCCAGCCCCGCCAGAAAAGGTAGATTGCGAAGAAGAATATGATCTTATCGGTGTTGGTCATCAAGGTTGTAGTCATTGGGCTGATATGCTGCGGACATAAAAGAAATATCCGAGCAAGAGTGCGATCAATATCGTTATCGGAACAGTCAGCAGTAATAGCACAGGTTTTGGATAGTTATCGAGGAGTTTAGGGCGTTTATGTTTTGCCCGATTCTCTTCGTACTGGCTGAGCGACAACTGTTTACGTTTAAGGTGCGGGTTGGCCATAAAGTTTATTGTGCGTAGTATATCACCGTCCAAAATGACCGGCAAAGACTTATCTGATAAATTTTATATTTTCTTTTAAAAACGAACTTCAAAGAGGGCTTTTAAAGAAAAGAATTTTTTTCTATTGAATAATTTAAATATTGTTTTAAAATTGAATCATAATTCATCATTCATAACAGCTCACATGAAAAACACCAAAGAACAACGCAAAGCCAAGAGATACAACTGTGCCGTTCCTGTGGACGGAAAACAGGGTTCTCCCTTTGATCACACCCGTACCGTCGATATCAGCCGCAATGGGATAGGCTTTATTTCTGA
Source organism: uncultured Planctomycetales bacterium (assembly GCA_964561885.1). GTDB lineage: Bacteria > Omnitrophota > Gorgyraeia > Zapsychrales > Fredricksoniimonadaceae > JAGNTT01. The sequence goes on from CAZLRE010000007.1 coordinate 17,989, forward strand.
TACAGCCCTTCCGATCCATCAAAAGATCGCTGTAGAGATCGCTCTTTCGCCGGATGGGGAGCCTGTGGTTGTTATGGGTGTTGTCAAGTGGGTCAGAAAACTCACAGATTCCGATCAATATCGCATCGGCATGACATTTGCCCAGGTGCTTTCCGGATCTCAAACCCGCCTGAATCAATATCTAAGGGTCGATAAGTCCTTAGTCAATTCCGATTAAGTCCTAAACTCTTCCAACTAGGAAGGTTATGATGGTTGAAGCCTTGGAAGAACGAAGGTTGTTCGAACGATTCAGCGCGCGATTTCCCACCCGGTTCAAAGACTCCCGCAAAGATTACGGTACCGAAGTTTTTCTGCGCGACATCTGCGCTTCTGGCGCAAGATTATTGACCAAAGAGAGGTCTTTTTTAAACGATAGTATGGCCTTGGAGATCGAGCTTCCCGATGGACAAGGCCCGCTGACACTTCATGGTTATGTCGTATGGTCCAAGCCTCACGATATGATGTGGGAAGTTGGCATGACGTTCCATAAGATCGATTTTCTGAAACTTCACCGCATCTTTAAATTTTCCCCACAAGAATCTTAAGGTACACTCTCCAGCAAAGTGTGTTTTTCTGGGACAAACAACTTGACCTGGTTTGGGCCGTATGTTAATATCGCCAATATTTCTTTTGGGATGTAAAGCATAGTTTTGTCTGATAATTACGTATTCAGCCGATTCCATTTTCAAAAAAAGTTTCAGGAGATCGGCAGTCAGTGGATTCCAACAAAGTCACGTTATTCTAAGCAAGGTCAATTAGGAGTGAGCATGAATAAGCGATGTGTTTTGGTCATGTGCGGAGTTCTGGTCATCGCATTGGGTTGTCTGCATTTGATGGGATGTTCCCAATCCGCGCGATCGAGCAATGTGATCGAGATCTGGCACTGGATGACCGACCGCCAGGAAGCATTTGATGCCCTCGCCGCCAAATACGAACAGGAAACCGGCGTTAAGGTCAAGTTTGAATTGTTCTCCCCCTCAGATGCGTATTCACAAAAAGTTGTTGCCGCCGCCCAGGCGCATGTCCTTCCCGACATTTACGGCATCCTTGATAAGAAATCCATTCTGGCTTCCTTTATTAAAGCGGGTTATGTGGCTGATCTGACGGCTGAATTTCAGGCCGATAACGGTGCATGGGAAAAGAGCATTTTCGAAAATGCTCTTTCGAGCAACCGTTTTGAGGAGGGGAATGTCGACGGGGTCACCCCCGGTATTTACGGCGTTCCGCTGGACGTCACGAACATCCAGATGCTGTACAACAAGAAAATTTTGCAGAAGGCAGGCATCAAGGATGCGCCTAAAACATTTGATGACTTTCTTTCGAATATCGAGACCTTAAAACGCATCGGAATTCCTTCGTTCGTTTCTGGATTCGGTGAGTTGTGGCTCGCGGACGCTTTCGCTTCGAACTTTGCGTTTAATATCATGGGTGAGGAAAAAGTGATGGAGACCTTTCAGGGAAAAGTGCCTTACACGGATCCCGACTGGATCAAGGTCTTCGATGTGTTCGCGCAGCTGACCCAGAAAGGCGCATTCATCGACGGGATCGTGACCAAAGGCAACAAATTTGCCGAGCAGGATTTCGCTCTTGAGCGCGCGGCATTCGCTTTTAACGGTTCCTGGTGCGTGAATGTGTATAACGAAATGAACCCGGAATTGGAATACGGGGCCATGCTTCCGCCGGCGATCAACCCCGAGAGACCGATGAAGATCTGGGGAGGAGCGGGATCATCATTCGTGGTCAATAACGGTTCGGCCAAGAAAGATCTGGCGGTCAAATTCTTAAAGTGGTTATCTGCCAAGGACCAGCAGGCGTTTTTAGCCATAGAAACCAAGAATTTGCCGGCGAACAAAGAGGCCTTGGCATCCATTCCCCAGGTGCTTTCGGAATTTGCCCAGGGGATGGACAACACAACTCATCCGACGATCTGGAAATACAATGAAGACCCGCTTGTGATCGAGGCCTTTGACAAAGGCTTACAGGCCATTATCATCGGCGAGAAAACGCCCCAGCAGGTGGCATCCAAAGTCCAGGAAGTTAAAGTCAGGCAGATGAAACGCGCCCTACGGCGTTAGAATAACCACCTAACTTATCGCGTCCAATGACGGTTCGAAAAACCAAAGCGTTTGAGATCAAAGGAAATTTCGAGAATTTCCTTTTTGTCCTGCCCGCCCTTGCGATATTCTCCATCTTTTATATCTATCCGTTCTTTGAACTCATCAACCTGTCGCTGCGTGAATGGAACGGCGTTGACCCGTTCAAGATTTTTGTCGGATTCCGCAATTTCATGGACCTGGCCCAAGACAGCGTCTGGTGGGATTCCATCTGGCACGCCGGATACATTACGCTCATCGCGTTGACGTTCCAGAATGCGCTTGCTTTTGCGCTGGCGCTCGCCTGCGACCGAGAGATCCGCATGAAACGTTTTTACCGCGTGGTGTTCTTCCTGCCGCCGGTCCTTTCTGAAATGGTCGTCGGATACATCTGGAACTGGATCCTCGACCCCAACATGCAAAACGGCCAATATGTGGGCGTGCTCAATTACATGCTCGCCAAGCTCGGGCTCATCAATCTTATCCATAGCTGGTTAAGCGATCCGGACACGGTTTTGACCTGCATTGCTGTCATCCATTCCTGGAAAGGTTTCGGCTGGGGATTTATCATGCTTTTGGCCGGATTGCAGACCATTGACAAACAGCTTTATGAAGCTGCCAAGGTCGACGGGGCCGGAACATGGAGCACATTTGTGAATGTGACCATCCCGATGATGCTTCCG
>CAZLRE010000008.1:0-19379 GCA_964561885.1 uncultured Planctomycetales bacterium
ACGACGTTTTATTTCGTGCACAGTTATCATTTCGTGCCAACCCATGAGGAAGCCATCTGCGGTATCGCCCATCACGGAGTTCCTTTCGTGGCGGCCGTCAGTCGCGATAACATCCATTTGGTGCAGTTTCATCCGGAGAAAAGCCAGGATAAGGGGCTTAAGGTCCTCGAGAATTTTAACGACATGGTCATGGCCTTTGAGAACAGATAATGACGACAGAAACGCAACAGACAACCCATTTAAAGAACCGCATCATCCCGATCCTGCTGTTAAAGCACGGGCGCTGCGTTAAGGGGAAACAGTTCGGATCGTTTCGCGACACCGGCGCGCCGGTGACTGCGGCGAAGATCTACGACGCCCAGCGCGTGGATGAACTGGTGTTCCTGGATATCATGGCCAGCCGCGAGGAACGCGACGTGCTGTTGGACATTGTGACGGCGACCGCCGAGCAGTGCTTTATGCCGCTTGCAGTCGGGGGAGGGCTTAAGACCATCGAGGATATGAAAACCGTCTTTGCCGCCGGCGCTGATAAAGCCGTCATCAACACTGCGGCCATCGAACGTCCGGAGTTGATCAATGAAGCTTCCAGATATTTCGGCAAGGCCAACATCGTTATCTCGATCGATTATCGCGTGAATGCCCAAGGCCGGCGTGAGGTGTTCACTCATGCCGGATCAAAGGCCGCGGGACGCGACGCGCTGGAATGGGCCAAGGAAGTCTGCAGCCGCGGGGCAGGTGAGCTTATCATCACTTCGATCGACCGCGAAGGCACGATGACCGGATATGATCTGGAATTCATCAGGCAGGTCGTTGACAGTGTTGAAATACCGGTCATTGCCCACGGCGGTGCCGGAACTCTCCTGCATTTGAAGGAAGGCCTCGAGACCGCTCACGCCTCGGGGATCGCGGCGGCGAGCATCTTTCACTTTACGGATCAGAGCCCGATCAAGGCCCGCTGGTATTTGAAGAACGAAGGCGTCAACGTACGCCTTTAATATGGAGAGGCAGTTGTATGGACAAAATGGAATTGCACCGTTGCACCCGCTGCGTCATGCCGGAGACTCATGAGACGATCATGTACGACAATAAAGGGGTGTGCAGCGTTTGCCGTCAGCATGAGGTCAAGCACGAGAAGGTCGACTGGGAACAGAAAGAACGGGATTTTGCCTCTATCGTCGAGAGATACAAAGGCAAAGGGTCCTACGATTGCATAGTTCCTGTCAGTGGCGGTAAGGACAGCACGTATATTTTATATACAATGGTTACCAAATATAAGGTGCGGCCGTTGGTTGTATCGTTCGATCATGGTTTTTATCGTCCGCACCATATTCAGGTCCGTGACCGCATTTTGCGTCAGCTAGGTGTGGATTTCTTGATATTCAGGACCAATCCTCAGGTTGTAAAGAAATTGATGCTGGAATCTTTAAAGCGAAAAGGCGATTTTTGCTGGCATTGTCATACCGGTGTATTTGCCTGGCCCATGCAGATCGCGGTTAAATATAAAATTCCGCTTTTGATCTGGGGGGAATCTGCCGCGGAATACACCAGTTATTATGATTTTGAAAATCCTGAGGATCAGGACGAAAAACCGTTTAACACATACATCAATCTTGGTATCACAGCCGAGGACATGCATGGCATGATCAATGATGGTGTTGTGACCATGAGAGATCTGGAGCCGTACCGTTATCCCAAGCTCAAAGACCTTAAAGCGATCAATTATAAGTCGATATGTTTCGGCGCGTATCATCCGTGGGATGTTCGTAAACAAGTCGACCTTATTAAAAAAGAGTTGGGATGGGAGACCGATGAAGTGGAGGGTGTTCCCGAGAGGTATGGTTACACCAAGCTGGAATGCATGGTTAACGGGGTGCGTGACTATTTGAAGTTCATCAAGCGCGGTTTCGGCCGTACGTCGCAGCTGACCACCGATGACATCCGCGCCGGGGTCATGACTAGGGAGGAAGCTATCAAACTCGTTAAGGAATTTGACGGACGCAAGCCTGCGAGCCTGCGTTATTTTCTCGAATACGTCGGCATCACTGAACAGGAATTTAACGCAATCGCGGTGCAGCATGTCATCAGTCCATGGACATGCGATCCTTCGACACTTAAAGAAGGCAAAGAACTCTACGACCAAAAACAATGGGATTTATCGGGGATCCAGGAAAAGAAATGAAATTCGGAAAGATCAAAATGGTTCTTTTGTTAGGCGGCAGTCCTTTGCTGGCACAGTTTGCCTGTTATTTAAAGGCCACCAAGAAATATAAAGTGGCGGTTTTTACGTGCAAGCGCCAGCTGACGGAGGTGATCGACCCGCCGGAGGTCACATTGGAAGACACGCTGATGAAAAAGAAGATCGCCTATTTCACGTCCGATGACATTTGCCGAGACAAAGAATTCACCTCGCGCATCGATGAATCGACGCTGGCCATCGGCTTCGGCGAGGTCTGGACGTTCGACCGCGCTGCCGTCGAGAAGTTCAACGGACGTCTGCTGGATTTCATGGGCATTCCGCTGCCGCAGTACCGCGGCGGGGCGCATTATTCGTGGATGATCCTGCGCGGCGAGAGAAAGAACGCGTGCAACCTGCAGCTGATCAATGAGCACATGGTGCAAGGTGTTTTCGATTCCGGGGACATCGTTAAATCACGCGTGTACGATCTGCCCAAGACCGCGCGCATCCCGCAGGATTATTTTGACGCCGCGGGCAAGGAGGAGATCGATTTCCTAAAAGAATTCCTGGCCGAGATCGAGAAGGGAAAGAATTTTCCGCTCAAGAAACTCAACGAAGAGGAAAGTGTTTATTTTCCGCGCCTATACACGATCAAGCAGGGATGGATCAATTGGGCGTGGCAGTCGGGAGATATCGTGCGTTTTATCTGCGCGTTCGATGAACCGTACAAAGGTGCATCCACGATCGTCAACGGCCGCCGGGTGTTTCTCAAGGACTGCCGGAGCGTTAAGTCCGATGGGAACTTTCATCCGTTCCAGGCCGGGTTAGTCTACCGCAAGACGGGTAAAGAATGTTTTATTGCAACCGCTGGCGGCGGAATTTGTATCGGAAAGATCTCCGATGAGAACGGCACCGATGTGATGCCGCTACTTGCGCAGGGCATGCGTTTGTATACGCCGGCGGCCCAATTGGAAGAAAGTATGCTTTTTCAGGCCGTCTATGACCAGAATGGGATCGTAATGAAAAAATGAAAACATCCGCAGAAAAAGTTCCGATCAAAGGGGATGGGCGCATTTATCTGCAGGAATTGTCCTCGGGTGAAATGTTACCCCGTCCATATGGGATCGCTCAAAGCGTTTGAAAAAGCCGGCTAGATGCTGGAAGACACACTTCATGAACAATATGTCTGTGACGGACAATGCCTTGATGCTTTTATTTTTGGAAAAATAACTAAAGGAAAATACGCATGGGAACTGAAACCTCAGTCGATCTTCGTCAATATTTAATGCCTAAGCGTCCGTGCTTGGTGTGTGGCAGTAAGAATTTAAAGAAGTGGACAAGCTGGGAGATCTTTATCGTCGATGAATGCGCGGAATGTGGATTGCTGTTTGTGAATCCGTGCCTGAACGAGCAGGGGCTTGAGATCATTTACCGCGATCATCACAACAGCCGTGTCGCGGATGTCGAGGCATCTCAAAAACGCAAAGTTATGTACGAGATTGACCGTGATTTTCTGCTTGAGACTGTCGATCATGGGCAAATTCTGGATATAGGTTGTGGCGGTGGCTTTTTTTTAAGCTATTTCGATTCCAAGAAATGGAAAAAGATGGGGATGGAGATCGATCCGGATACAGTCGCGTTTGCCGAATCGCAATTCGGTCTGGAAGTCAAACTCTGGGATTCCAAACACATCCCTCTGCCGGATCAGTCCATGGATGTCATTGTCTTTCGCGGTTCCTTTGAGCATATGTTGTATCCGGATCTCGTCGCTCAAGAGGCGGTACGCGTGCTTAAACCGAACGGATATGTCTATATTTGCGCGATTCCCAACGGCGAATCGTTCTGCGCGCGGATTTATCGTGAGAAATGGAATCAGTTCGATGCCAAAGAACATATTTTCTTATTTTCACAGCGTACGCTTAAGCGTCTTTTTGAACCGCTGGGCACAACGTGCGTCAAAAGTCTTTTTCCGTACGAAGAAACACCGTATTGCAATCTGGAAAGTGATATGAGGCAAATTACGACGGATTACGCTCATTTTCTCGCTGGGAATAAAGAGAAGATGAATGTTTCGCCGGCGTTTTTCGGCAACATGCTCAATATTTTGTTCAGAAAGAAATAAACAGTCATGATGTCTCTATTAAAACAGATCTATCCCTTGTGCCTGGCTCCCAACAGTCCGGATACAGACAGGGCCGTTGAGCTCTTATGCAAGGAATTACCTTTTAAGGTGCACCAATATCCGGCGGGCGAGGAATGTAACGGCTGGACGGTCCCGCACAGCTGGTTCGTCAAGAAGGCCGAGATCCGCAAGGACGGACAATTGATCTATGACGGAAAAGCGCACCCGCTGGGCGTCATGGGTTATGCGAAGCCGTTCAAGGGGAAGGTCTCGCTGGAAAAATTGCAGAAACATCTGACTTATCGCGAGGACTGGCCGGATGCCATCGGGTATCATTGCGATTATTTCTACAAACCTTGGCGCGCCGACTGGGGTTTCAGTCTTCCTTACAACCTTTTTAGGAAATTGAAAAAGGGGAATTACGATATCGATCTTCAGACAGCCTATGAAAACAAACCAATGAAGGTCTGCGACTATTTTTTAAAGGGTAAGACATCAAAGACGGTGATCTTCAACGCGCATAATTGCCACGCTGCTCAGGCGAATGATGACATCGCAGGCTTGGTCGTGGGCGTTGAGCTCATGAAGCGTTTGGCCCGGCGAAAGAACCGGTTGAGTTATCGTTTCATTGCGGCGCCGGAACATTTAGGCACGGTTTTTTATCTCAAGCACTGTACGGCCAAAACAGTTCAGAGATTTCACTGCGGATTTTTCCTGGAAATGTTGGGCAACCGCAACCGTCTGGCGTTTCAGGAAACTTTTACAGGAACGCACGAACTCGACCGGGCGGCCCATCATTATTTGAAGTTCCGCCATCCTGATCATTTTTCCGATAAATTCCGCAAGGTCATCGGCAACGATGAAACGGTTTGGGAGGCGGCCGGTTATGAGGTGCCCACGGCTTCATTGTCGCGGTGGCCTTATAAGGAATATCACACCAGTCGTGATAATGCCGATATTATCGATGGAGAAATGCTTGAAGAGTCGGTTCAGGCTGTTTTAGGTATTGTTGACATTTTGGAGACCAACGCGACTGTTGTCAAAAAATTCAAAGGTTTGGTCGCCTTAAGCCATCCTAAATATGACCTGTATGTGGCTCCGGGAACGGACCCTTCCATCAAAATGGACAAGACCGAAGATCGCAAAAAGTGGAATTATATGATGGACTGCCTGCCGCGGTATTTTGACGGGAAGATGAGAATCTTGGATATGGCGGCCAAACACGATATCGAATATTCCAGGCTTTATGACTATCTTTTGAAGTTCAAGGCCAAAGGCCTGGTTGATTTCAGGTATTAATTCTTGGGGAGAAGTGACATGAAGTTTTTCATGCAGTATACGACAACCAATCATAAGATCCGGCACGCCATTGCCGTTGAATTAAGCAAAATGTATCCCGGAAGCCGTTTTGCGGCCTCCATTGCTTCCAATGGTCAGGAAATTCAGGAATTCCTGGCCGCGCAAAAGGACATTATTTATGAATTTCTTGATGATCACAGAGATATACAGCACGCGGCCTTAAAAGAATCGCCCGTCGACTACGATCTTCTTCGCTGGTTTGAGAACAAGACCCCCGAAAAAAGTCTCTGGAGATATTTTGCCGTCGATCGGGAATGGTGTTATCAGTATCTGCAGGGCACGGTTTATCTTCCCAGGACAGTCACGCACACCCTAAGCAATCATGACAATATTCTTAAGGTGGCCTGCGGATTCATACGCTATTACAAGAAAGTCATGGAAGAATACAAGCCCGATGTTTTTATCGCTGCTAACGGCCAGAACAATATCAGCTGCCCGGTGGCCGACCAAATGTGCAAAATATATGGTGTCCTGTATGTCACTCCGGAAACCATCCGTACCCAGAATTACATGGCTTTGACCAATAACCGACAGTATGTTTTCGATCACGTCGATGATACATGCCGGCGGCTAATGGACGGCTCGCTGGTTCTGGACATGCAGCGGGGGGAAAAGATTTTCGAGGAGATCCAGAATGATTTGCACAGCAGTCAGTATTTTGATGTCTCCCATATCGGGCACCTGAAAGCCAGATGGCCATTCTTTGCGTTTCTCGGAAGAAGTCTGCGGTCCTGCGCCGGGGTGGTATTGCTTTGGATCCGGCAGACACCTTTGCGCCGCAATTCCAGGACATTCGCAAGACCGGTCGATAGGTTGTCGAATTTTTTCTATCTGCTTTATGTGGCCGTTGTGCGCCAGTATCATCGCATGCAACTGATGGATGACCGCTTTTATGGGACCTTTGACAAGAATGAGAAGTACATTTATTTTCCGTTGCACAATACCAACGAATATTCCACGCAGGTGCAAGGCACGATGTGGATGGATCAGCTTCCTTTGATTGAAGCATTGTCCAAAAGCATACCTGTGGGATGGAAGTTGTACATCAAGGAACATCCGGGAATGCTTTTGCACAGAGTGCGCCGGAGCAATCTTTACAAGACTGTCAAGCGGTTGCCGAACGTCGTCTTTATCCCGACACAGACCAATACTCATGAAGTCATCAGTTTCGCCCAGATGGTCATCACAATTATCGGAACCACAGGGTGGGAGGCGGTCATGAGGGGCAAACCTGTTTTAAGTCTTGAAGAAAACATGTTTGACGTGCTTGACCTGTCGAGACGATGTACAGACTTCAAAGAGTTTTCAAGAGCTATCAGGGGCGAGATCGAACGCGTGTCGAAGATATCCGACGAGGAGCGGCGCAGAAGAATTGTATGTCTTTTAACAGCCATCGCGCATTGCGGGTTCTGGACGGAAAATCCGCTCAAGGTCCTGGGGGAAGCCGAGTGTTCTTCGGCCGAGGAAAGAAAGAAATATGCCGAGATCATTACCGGTTGTATGAAGAAATACTTTGAGTTTCACCGGGTGGTCCCGGTTGAGGAGTATTCATCGGTGCGGGCGGCATAGCCGAGTGTTCGCCCGAAAGTTTGGACGGAATTATTTTTGAATGAAAGTCTTTATCCTTACAGAAGCCGGACAAAAAGTGGGGTTCGGGCATTTATCACGGTGTACCGCGGTCTATCATGCGTTTCTCCGGCGAGGGGTCAAGCCCGTAATGCTGGTTAACGGTGATCAAGGGATCAGCGATCTATTAACAGGTGTCCGTCACGAGGTGTTTGATTGGTTAGGTGCTTTTCAGGAGACTTTAAGCCGGATCGCCGGCGCGGATATTGTTTTTATTGATTCGTATCTCGCGGATGAGGGGAAGTATCAGGATATTGCCGCGACGGTCTTATTGATCGCGTGTGTCGATGATTACAAACGCATCCGTTATCCGCAGGGTGTGGTCGTCAATGGGCTTATTTATGCGCCGCAGATGAATTACCGGATGGGTAAAGGGGTTGAATATTTGCTGGGTACACGTTACGCATTTTTGCGCAAGGCATTCTGGAAGGTCCCTAAGAGAAAGGTCTTCCCTGAGATCAAGAATATCCTTATGACCTTCGGCGGAAGCGATTTTCTGGATTTGGCGCCGCAGACATTGGCTAAGGTCACCGAGCAATTTCCGGACATCAAAAAGACGGTCGTGATCAGTCAGTTTTATAAAAATATCGAAGCTATCAAGAAGGCGGCCGATCGTAACACAAAGATCGTGGTGGATGCCTCGGATGAAACCATGAAACGTTTGATGCATCAGGCGGACGCGGCTGTTTCAGCGTCCGGACAAACATTATCCGAATTAGCGGTTTTGGGAATTCCCGGTGTCGCGTTCTGTGTCGCGGGAAATCAGCGCCGCAACTGGAAGGCCTGGACGGATCGGGGATTTATCGCGGTTCAGCCGCAGGCCGATTCGATCGTCAGGGGATTGGCACAATTGCAGTTTCAGGCAGTACGCAAAAGATCATCCATGCGGCTGCGCAAAGTCATTTCACCGTCAGGGACGTTTAAAGTTGTGGATGCGCTTTTGCGCAAGGCAAGGGCTCTCAAGGCCGGACTTAAACGCATGGCTAAGCGTTTTGTGGTACGGCAAGTCAACAAAAGTGATTGCCGGGACATCTGGCTGTGGCGCAATACATATCATGCCAGAACAGCAAGTTTTCGATCGGACCCGATCTCTTATCGGGATCACGAACTCTGGTTCCGGCGAAAGATCAACGACCCCGAGTCTTTGTTATGGATGGCTCAATCAGGGGGCCAAAAAGTCGGTTATGTGCGTCATGATATCGATGGTGCCCGGGCGGTCAACAGCGTACTGTTAAACCCGAAGTTTTACGGGATGGGGCTGGGCGCAAAGATCATTCGCGCGGCCGATCAGAAATTTCTGAGAACGAAGAACGCGCCGCGCACGATATGCGCGGAGATCCGGGATCATAACGTGGCATCACAGCGCGCGTTTCGATCCGCCGGATATAAGTTCGAGGAACGTATCGTCAAAAACGGCAAGAAAGCAGGGGTCTATAAATTATCGTTGGTGTGAATTGGCGTTTTCTGGGCAGGATTCAGGGCGGGAGCGCATTTATTAACTAGTGCATTAGACGGGGAGAAAAAGATGGCAACTACACTAAAAAGTAAACCGCGGGTTGTGAAAGCTACATCTGTATTGGATGGACCTAATGTTTATTTGAGAAAGATCGTTTTATTTGATGTTAACGCGAATTATTATCGCTGGATGAACGATCCTCAGGTTGTGCAATTTCTGGAGGTGCGTCATACCCGCCGGTCGATGAAAGACCTGCGTGAATATGTGGCAGGGATCATCGAAGGAAAAGAAGAAGCGTTCTTCGCGATCTGTCTCAATGAAACAGGCAGGCACATCGGGAACATCAAATTGGGGCCTATCAATAAAGTGCATGGGTTTGCTGAAGTGGGTTTCTTGATCGGCGAACGCGAGTTTTGGGGCAAAGGCATTGCCACTGAAGCGGTGAGCCTGATCGTCCGCTATGCGTTTGAAACCCTGCAGCTGCGCAGAGTTCTCGCCGGGTGCTATGCCGATAATTTGGCCTCATTGCGGGTGTTCAAGAAAGCCGGCTTCAAGAAAGAGGGCGTACTGCATTCCCATTGGTTATCCAACGGCAAATATGTTGACGGCATTTTGCTTGCGAAAACCAATCCGGCGGCCAGAAAGAAATAAAGTTAACAAAGAAGCAGTGCCTGCGTTAAGGATACGCCAGATACAAACATGAAGTCATGCATCAAAGACATCCTTCTGAAATTTAAACTGATCCCGCGGCTTGTGGTTCAGGCGCCGTATAGCGGAGCGATCGTGCTCCTGCAATGCGCAAGCGCGTTTTTCAGCATTGTGGGAATCCCGCTACTTATCCCAGTTCTGGATTATTTGAAGGACGGCCGTGCGGCCGGTGATAGCAAAGTTCTGGCGTATCTGCAGCAAGTCCTTGCATGGGCCGGGCTGCCGGTTAATTTTGCCAGTCTGCTCATTGTTTCGGGCGTTTTGTTCTTGCTCGGACAGGTGCTGCTGACGGTTTCAACACTGGTTGCGATCTACGCCCAGGCCGAATTGGCCCGAAAATGGCGGTATAAACTTTTCGATGGTTACGGCCATGTCGATTGGTTGTGGCTTCTTAATGCGCGCAGCGGAGAGATCAATTATTTTGTTTTGCGTGAGGTGGAAACGGCCAGCGTTGCGCATCTCAACAGTCAACGTGTTGTCATTTATTCCATTCAGATGGTTGTTCTTTTGGGGATCGCCTTGAAGCTGTCCTGGGCGGTCACGCTCACAGCGGCTGTTGTCTATGGGCTCATTGCCGTTGCCAACACCTACATTTCGCGTTTTATTATCCGGGCGGCGGAGGAATATCAGCAGCGTTACCGGGGTCTAGCCAATGATCTGTTCATGATCCAGCAGAACAAGAAATTCTTTAAAACATCTTTATTGAATTTGCGGATGACAGGCGCTGTCAATGGGATCGTTGGGAGAATAGCGTATTTAACTAAGCACGAGAACAATCTTATCGAATTTCAGCGCATGATGGGCATGGTTATCATTTTCTCTTTTCTTCTGTGCGTTATGTATTTTCATGGAAGACTGGGGTTGAATTATTCCGAGCTTCTGGTTATTCTGTTCATATTTTCGCGTATCGCTCCCAGTTTTTCCCAGCTTTCCGCGGCTTTCGCGACGTTAGACAGCAATATTCCGGCTTATAATTCCGTGCAGGCCCGATTAAAAGATCTGGACTTGAACCAGGAAACCAACGGCCGCGAGGTGTTCTCACCCGAAGCGCCGATCCGTATTGAGGGTGTTTCTTTTTCATATCCTAACGGCAAAAATGTTCTTAGCGGTGTGAATCTTAAGATCGAACCCAAACGCACAACAGCCATTCTTGGGCCGTCAGGATCGGGTAAATCGACCATGCTTGATCTGATATTGGGACTTTTAAAGCCGACTACCGGCGCGATCTTTTACGGCGATGTCCATCATGATCAGCTTGATAAAAATTCACTGCGTCGGATGGTCGCTTATGTCAGCCAGGATACGACCCTGGTGGACGGGACTTTAGAGGAGAATTTGTCGATCCGTCTGGACGGTCACAAAGCCGGGGAAATGGAAGCGGTGCTCGCCAAGACCGGGCTGTCACAAGTGGTGGCAGGGCTTCCGCAAGGTCTTGCGACGCCGATCGGTGAAAACGGGGTCAAACTCTCCGGCGGCCAGCGTCAGCGGGTGGCCTTGGCGCGCGCGCTTTTGATGGCCCCCGAGATCCTCATTCTGGATGAGGCCACCAGCAATCTGGATGCTGATTCTGAGAAGGCCATTATGGAAACGATCAAAGCTTTAAAGAATGAATACACCATCATCATCGTCACGCACCGGATGGCGTCGGTCAATTTTGCCGATAAAATATATGCGCTCAATGAGATGACAACTCTCCCCACAGAAGGAAAACATTATGCGATCTAAACGTCAGAAAGTTCTGGTGACCGGTGCGGATGGTTTTATAGGAAGCCATTTGGTTGAATCTTTGCTTCAAGAGGGATATCAGGTCACAGCTTTTTGTTTTTATAATTCTTTCGGCAGCTGGGGCTGGCTCGATTCTCTGCCCCAAGAGAAGCTTAAAAAACTGACTGTTTATACCGGAGATATCCGTGACCCGTATGGTGTTTTAAAAGCGCTGGAGGGGATCGATATTGTTTTTCATCTTGCGGCGCTGATCGGGATACCGTATTCCTATTCTTCACCCGAGAATTATGTAGATACGAATATCAAAGGAACGCTTAACGTTTTGCAGGCGGCGCGCAAACACAAAACATCGCGCGTTCTTGTCACGTCTACTTCAGAAGTTTATGGCACCGCGCGGTATGTTCCCATCGATGAGAAGCATCCGTTACAGGCTCAGTCGCCGTATAGCGCGACCAAGATCGCGGCCGATCACATGGCGGAGGCTTTTTACCGGTCCTTCGATCTTCCGGTTGTGGTCGTGCGGCCGTTTAACACCTTTGGTCCGCGACAATCGTTAAGGGCTGTTATTCCGACGATCATTACACAGGTTCTCAGCGGGAGCAGTGTGGCGCTCGGTGAGACCAATTCATTTAGAGATTTCAATTACGTCAAAGATGTGTGCGACGCATTTATCACGATCGCGCGTTCACCCAAAGTGGTCGGCGAAGAGATCAATATTGCCACCCAAAAAGAGGTCAGCATCAAGGAGCTGGTCCGATTGATCGAGTCTTTGATCGAACGGGCTCAGCCTGTCCGGATCGTTCAGGAAAAAAAACGTATGCGACCGCGCAACAGTGAGGTCATGCGCTTATGCGGCAGCTGTAAGAAACTGACCCAGCTGACGGGCTGGTCACCGAAATACACGCTGAGATCAGGACTGCTTGAGACGATCGAATGGATCAGAAAGCATCAGCATTTGTATAAATCCGGGATGTATCATGTCTAAAAACATAACGATACCATTGTCAGCCCCTTCGATCGGAGGGAATGCCTGGAAATACGTCAAGGATTGTCTGGACACTGGATGGGTCTCATCGGTGGGCTCTTATGTGGAACGCTTTGAAGCGTCGGTGCGGGATTATGTCGGTTCCAAATATGCCGTGGCCACTGTCAACGGTACGAGCGCTCTTCATCTGGCGTTATTGGCAAGCGGAGTTGCCGCTGATGATGAAGTCATCGTTCCGACACTGACGTTCATCGCGACGGTCAACGCCGTCTGTTATTGCCAGGCGCATCCGGTTTTTATGGATTGCTCGATGAATGGTTTGGGGATCGATACCCAAAAAGTTGCAGATTTCTTGAAACAGAATTGCGTTATCAAAAAGGGTGTAACCTATAACCGTAAAACAAATCGCAGGGTCAAAGCCGTTATGCCTGTTCACATTTTTGGCCATCCGGCCGATATGAACGCATTAATGACAGCGGCTCGAAAATATAATCTGGTTGTTATTGAGGACGCCACAGAAAGCATCGGTTCTTTGTACCGCGGGCAGCAAACAGGGGTGATCGGGGACATCGGATGTTTTTCGTTTAACGGGAACAAGATCATAACGACAGGCGGGGGCGGTATGGTTGTCACCGCCAATGCAAAGCATGCCCAACGCATACGTCATCTGAGCACCCAGGCCAGAACGCACGCTGTGGAATATGATCACGATGCCGTCGGATACAATTACCGGCTCACGAACCTTCAGGCAGCGCTTGGGGTTTCCCAGATGGAACAGCTGGATCGGTTTATTAAAGTAAAAAGAAAAAATGCGCAGATCTATCAGAATTCATTGGGTTCGCTGTCCTCTGTCCGTTTTTTGTGGGAAGAGCCATGGGCGAAAAGCAACTTTTGGTTCTATACGATCTCAGTTCCAGCCAGGGATAAAAATCCGCTGATCCAATATTTGATCGCCAGAAATATTTCCGTGCGCCCTGTTTGGAAGCTTAATCACGCATTTGCAATGTTTAAGAATTTCGAGAATTATGCGATCGAAAATGCTGTTAAAGTTTATGCAACGTGTATTAATGTGCCTTGCAGTATTGATCTTAAGACCGGTGAGATCGAGCGGGTTTGCGGCACAATAAAAGATTATTTCAAAAAGCGGAGATCCTGATGAAAAAGAACTTGATCCTTGTGGGCGGCGGGGGGCATTGCCGCTCCTGTATTGACGTGATCGAATCAAGCGATGCATTTACCATTCAAGGTATCATTGATGTCCCGTCCAAGGCGGGACAGGATGTTTTGAAGTATCCAGTCATCGGATCTGACGATGATCTTCCGCGGTTGGTCAAAACCGGCGCGTATTTTTTGGTGACGGTTGGGCACGTGCAGGATCTAAAACCCAGAGCGCGGGTCATTGCTGCACTCAAAGAGTTGAAGGCCAAACTGGCGACGGTTGTGTCCTCGCATGCCCGAGTTTCGCGTTATGCCCAGCTCGGAGAAGGGACGGTTGTAATGCATCAGGCTGTCATTAATTCTGCGGCCGTCATCGGGGCCAATTGTATCGTGAATACCGGGGCCATTGTCGAGCATGATACGGCCGTCGGTGATCAGGTCCATATTTCTACGGGATCCGTTATCAATGGCGGATGTGTGCTGGGCGCGCGCGGGTTTGTGGGCAGCGGTGCTGTGATCAAAGAAAAAGTACGCATGGTTGATAATGTTTTTATCGGCGCCAGCGCGGTTGTGATCGAGGATATCCGAGAGGCCGGTACATATGTCGGCAATCCAGCAAGGAGAATATCGTGAATACAGTACTCTGTATAGCTCCTCATCCCGATGATGAGACTTTGGGTTGCGCGGGAGCGCTCCTTAAACACCGTTTCCAAGGTGATGTCATCCATTGGCTGATCGTGACGAATATTTCAGAAGACAAAGGCTGGCCCGTAGCACAGGTGGTTTCACGTCAGAAGGAGATCGATAAAGTCAGCCGAATGTTCGGTTTTAAAGGGGTCCATAAACTGGATTTCCCGACGATGGAATTGGATCAGGTCCCCAAAAGAGATCTAGTCAAGGCTCTGGCGGGAGTGATCGCTAAGGTCAAACCGCAGATCATCTACCTTCCCAACAGGTCTGATGTTCACACGGACCATCAGGAGATATTCAAGGCGGCCTTCAGCTGCACAAAGAATTTTCGATTTCCTTTTATCAAGAAAATACTCATGTATGAAGTGCCGTCAGAAACAGATTTTGCTCCGGCTTTGAATGATTGCGCTTTTGTGCCCAATGTATTTGTGGATATAACCCCGTTTATGACAAAGAAACTTTCGATCATGAAGGTCTATGCATCGGAGGTCATGAAAGCGCCATTACCCCGTAGTTTGGATTCGATCCGGGGTATGGCAGCTTATCGGGGGTCTCAGATCGGCAAATCATACGCCGAGGCTTTTGTTTTGCTTAAGGAAATTGTTTAGGTTCTTTGGAAATTTGAGTGTGTATGCTCGCTTAAACGCAGCCTTGTGAGGGCCGGGTTGAGCGAATTGCCTGGCGTTGAGCGAGATCCCGTTCCTCACAGGGCTGCATTGTACTTTGACTTTGCAGATTTTGTTCGAGGCATCCGGCTCCGCGGTCCGCTGCCTCATAGTGCTTTGAAAATCTTTTAGGGAAATGAGGCAAGGACCAAGTCGCCTTTCTGCCTCAAACAAAACCTGCATTGAATTCTTATTGTTACCCACTCAAATCTTAGAAGAACCATTATTTAAAGAGATCAAAGGAGAAAGTCTATGTCCGTTGGAAAGACAGCCGTCAAACGTGACTGGCTTGGTTATACCGAAAAAAAAGATAATCTCGCTATCCGGATCGAAGCCAACATCAAATACACTGATCTCAAGCTCGAGGACTGGTTATTAAAGCACCTGCCTGTGCGTAAGGGCCAGACCATGCTCGATATCGGGTGCGGAGGCGGGAATTTATTTCCGACATTCGGAAAAAAAGTGGGACCTCAGGGCATTATCGTTGGGGCCGACAAATCCGATGAGCTTTTAGCCGAGGCCCGGAAGGTCAAGGCGCCCGGCCGGCGTGTCTTGATGTCATGGAACATGAACGATCCTCTGCCGTTTCTGGAAGGGACATTTGATTGTGTGGTCTCCACTTTTGCTATTTATTATGTGGATGATGTCAACGCGATGACTAAGTCTATCCATAAAGTCCTGAAGCCGCGTGCCAGCGTGATGTTAATTGGCCCCGGCGATCGTAACGCATGGGAACTTTATGAATTCAATAAACAGATCTTCGGGATCGGCAAGGATGAGAAGGTCAATCAGCGCAGCAGCCGTCTGGAGAATGAATTCTATCCTGCCATCAAAGAGGTCTTTAAGAATGTAAAATTGACGACGATCCCCATCAATCTGGTTTTCCCGAATAAAAAGGAGTATATCCGGTACTATTTGGCCACATTGCTTTATGAGGAATCCGTGCGTAAGACAGGGAAGACCGTAACTCCTCAGGAATTGATGGCGATGCCCATGTCGTCCTTGAAGATCTCCAAAGAAGTGGTTGTGGTACGGGGGACCAAAGCATTATGAGCGAAACGGCTTTCTTTGCCGTCGTTTTCCCGCAGGGGAAGATCTTTCTGGGGGATTTTCTGACCTCGCTGGACCATCAATCGTATAAAGATTTCGATGTCGTCATCGCCAATGACGGGATAGATGATCTCGATCACTACACGAAGGATCATCCCGGCTTAAAGATCGTCTCTTTTGAGGTTGAGCGGACTCCGGCGGGAAACAGACAGGTCGCTTTTGATTATCTGCTCAAGCACAAATACAAGGCTGTTGTTTTTGGTGATCTTGATGACTATTACGCCCCTGAAAGGGTTGAGTGTTCACTTGAGCTTCTGGCTGGGTTTGATATCGTGGTCAATGATTTTGATCTTGTTGATGAAAAAAAACATGTTTTGAAAAAAGGATATTTGTCCTCACGCCTGACGGAAGGTCAGTTCATCGGGCTTGAGATGATCAGAAATAAGAACATCCTCGGATTTGCCAACACAGCCGTGCGGGTGGAAAAGCTTAAAGGAATTATCTTAGACGAACAGGCCATCGCGCTGGATTGGTTCTTTTTCACCTGTCTTTTGGCGGAAGGCGCGCGCGCGGTCTTTACATCCCGCACCAAAACATTTCACAGGGTGTATGCTGACAATTTGGCGGCCATCGATCAGATCGACGAAAAAAGTGTTTTAAGCGGATTGAAAGCAAAAGCCGCCCACTATGAGTGTCTGGCCAAACGGTATCCTCAACACGCCCAGGACAGAGATGAATATCAGGGGATCTACGATCGTGCCGTAGCTGAGGAAGGATTCCGGCAGGAGTACACAAGAACCATGCGCGCCGGTAACCGGGACAATCCATTCTGGTACGAAATTATCCAACCGATAAAAAAGTGAGAGAACGATGAGATCAAAAAGAACACCATATATTATTGCCGAGATCGGATGCAACCACAATGGCGACTTGGATCTAGCCCGTCAGATGATCCTTGAGGCCAAGAAATGCGGCTGTGATGCGTTCAAGATCCAGTTGTGGAACAAATCCGAATTGTTCACGAACCAGTATTTGCATGATCTTAACGACGGCAAGATCAGTCTGGAAAACGTGAAAGAGTGGAAGACAAAGGAGCTCGGGCTCAATGACATTTTCGCGCAGGTCGATCGTTTCTCGATCTATAAAAAGGAACACGTTGAATTGTTCAAATTCGCGCGCAAGGCCGGGATCGATTACGCCTCAACAGCGGTCACGGAAGAAGGGGTGGACTTTCTGATCGATCAAAAGGTGGCCTTTATCAAGATCGCGTCCATGGACACGAACAATCCCGTATTCCTTGAATATGTTTTTTCCAAGAATTATCCGGTCGTGGTTTCTTTGGGAATGGCTTCTCTCGGAGAAATCGAGGAGATCGTCCGCATCATTCCCGAGAAGAACAAAAAGAATGTAACGCTGCTTCATTGCGTTTCCCTGTATCCTCCGGATGACGCGATCGTTCATTTGAAATTCATTCAAACGCTCAAGAGACTCTTTGACATCAACATTGGTTATTCCGATCATACGCTTGGATTCTCTATTCCTTTGGCCGCGGTCGCCTTGGGGGCCAGCGTTATTGAAAAACATTTCACGCTGGATAAGGGCATGCCGGGCTGGGACCACAAAGTGTCTGCTGACCCGCAGGAAATGAAGATCATTTGCAGTGAATCCAAACGGATCACCGCTGCCTTGGGAACGGAGCAGCGCATGCTCTCGGAGGAAGAGATCCAAAAGAGGCTCAAATTCCGCAGAAGTCTGATCATCGCGCGCCCCGTTAAAAAAGGGAACAAGATAGCGCGTGCCGATCTGACGTATAAACGTCCGGGAACAGGGATCTCTCCGGCAGAAATGAAATTTGTGCTGGGCAGAACGGCGGGAAGGAACCTGGAACCCGACCAGCTGTTGGAGTGGAAAGACCTGGTTTAATCAGCGGCAACCGAGAGAAGATTATGATCATAAGCAAATTTATCATTTCAGCGCGGTCGACCATCCGTCAGGCGATCAAGAAAATGGATGAGAATGGCCGAGGATTTGTGGCCATTGAAGACCGAAAGAAAGTCTGCGGGATCATTACAGATGGAGATACGCGACGAGCTATTCTTCATGGCACTGATTTGGAGAATTCGGTTAAGACCATTATGAATAAGGAGTTTATTTCCATTGGTGAGAATGCCCAGGAAGATGACATTGAGGACATCTTTTTAAACGGGCGCAAGAAGCATATTCCGGTCCTTAAAAACGGACGACTCCTTGATGTGATCTTTGCTGAGGAATATTTCAGGAGCAGGAATCATCCTTTGTATGTTCCCCAGAAGGTCAATTTTCCTGTCGTTGTGATGGCCGGCGGGAAAGGTATGAGGCTTGATCCGTTCACGCGTATTCTTCCTAAGCCCCTGATCCCGATCGGAGAAAAAGCGGTCATCGAGATCATTATGGATAACTTGGCCGGGCAGGGCATAAAGCATTTTTATATTTCGATCAATCACAAGGCCAAGATGGTCAGGGCCTATTTCGAAGATGTGAGTTGTCCTTATCGCATTTCATTTATAGAAGAAGATGAACCTTTGGGAACGGCCGGAAGTCTGAAAATGATCGAACGCAAGGTTAAAACTCCGTTCTTTGTTTTTAATTGTGATACGATTATTGAAGAAGATCTCGCCAAGATTCATGATTTCCATGCCAAAGGTGATTATGATCTGACTTTAGTGGGCGTCATGCAGAAACATGTCGTTCCATATGGTGTTTGTGAAATTTCTCAAGACGGCCGACTTAAGAAGATCAATGAAAAACCAAGTTTTGATTTTCTGATCAATACTGGAGTTTACTTGATGAATCCGCGAGTTTTGAAATTAATATCTGTCGGGAAAAAGATGGATATGACCGAACTCATCGAGAAAATTATGAAGAAAAAATACAAGGTCGGTGTTTTCCCTGTCTCAGAACGGTCATGGATCGATATCGGGCAGTGGGAAGGTTATAAAAAGACTATTGCGAAATTAAAGATTTAGAGGGGGACAATTGATAAATACGATTAGGATCGGCAACCATACTATTGGAGATGGGGCCCCCATGATGATCATTGCGGAGATTGCGTGCGCCCATGAAGGCCGGTTCGGCGATCTTTTGAAATTGATTGATATGGCGCAGGCGTCCGGAGCTGATGCCGTCAAGTTCCAGATATTTGACGCCGATCTTTTGGTGACGCCGAACCATCGTTCGTATGGCCTTGTCCGACGCCTGGCATTCTCCGCGAAGCAGTGGGAAAAAGCGGTTGCCTACGCGAAGAAAAATACTAATTTATTGATCCTGGCCGATGCACATGACGAGGGGGGTGTTGAAATCATCTCTCAACTGGACATTGATATGGTGAAAATCCATTCTGGAGATCTCAACAATGATGCATTGATCAATTACGTCGCCCAGTTAAAGAAACCGACGTTGATGGGGATAGGGGCCTCGACGATTCCCGAGATACGCCAGGGGTTAAAGATGTTCCGTTCTTATAACCCGAAAGGTTTTATAGGTCTTTTGCATGGTTACCAGGCTTTCCCAACGAAACTTGAAGAATTGAATATCCGGCAGATCGCGACCCTGCGTCGGTTGTTCCGTGTACCCGTCGGATTTCTTGACCACACTGAAGGAGATACTGATGAAAGTCTCTT
>CAZLRE010000009.1:0-1109 GCA_964561885.1 uncultured Planctomycetales bacterium
CAGAAACTCGCGCGCGAGCCGCGTGGGCCCCGGGACCGCCGCCGTCGCGAAGGCAGCCAGGGTCACTTGCGTGTTATGGGCGCGGACAGTCAGGTTCTGGGCGGAGATGCTGTTTCACAAGGGATTCTGGTTGGGCTCGATGGCGAAGGAACGCTGACATTGGATGAAGGTGCAACTCTTGGCGGAGCAGATGCGCAGGATTTAACTCTCGGCATCAATGAGAAGGGCTCAGGGATTCTTAATCTTTTTAGCAATTCTAAGTTGAATGCCGGCAATCTGACGATCGGCGACAAAGGTCATGGCGAGGGGATCGTGGACAGCGGCAGCAAGATCAATGTCGACGGCATTATGACGATCGGCAAGACCAATAAGAGTGAAAATAAATTTGTCGTCGCTGATGACGCTGTTTTGACTATCGGTCAAGAGCTTATCATTGGCGATGAAGGCAACGGTGAATTGCGCGTCGTCAACAGCGGCCTTATTGACATGCAGGGATTTGATTCCAAGATCACGATCGCAAAGAAGGCCGGCTCCCAGGGTACGTTGACTTTCTTCGGTAACGGGCCGAAACTGGCCGCCGATACCGAGATCGTGATCGGTGATGAAGGCGCTGGAGATCTTTCCCTTGAGAACGGCGCTCAGCTGACCATGGGCGAGGTGATCCTCGGCGATAAAGAGGGCAGCGTGGGCCACGTCCGCGTGAAAGGCGAGAATTCAGTATTTGAAGTTCAAAACTCTTTGACGGTGAGCAAGAACGGCGGCGGCGCGATCTTAGTTACTGAAGGCGGGGCTTTGAAGACTTCGACCGCGGATGCGTCCGCCAAAGCGGTCTTAGCGTCCGAAGAAACCAGTCCGACCGCGGTCGTCACAATTGACGGCGAAGGATCAACGTGGGACGCGGCCGATGTCACGATCGGTCAAAAGGCCAATGGCCTCGTCAACGTGCGCGCCGGCGGTAAAGTCAACACCAAGAACCTGGTGCTCGGAGAAGAGCAAAGCGGTTTCGGTGAGATCAATATCGAAGGCAAGAGCGGTGCAGGTCCGGATGCGGCTTCACAGCTGACATATTCCGAACTGACCGTGGGAAAAAACGGCAGCGGTAATATTGT
>CAZLRE010000009.1:1119-15854 GCA_964561885.1 uncultured Planctomycetales bacterium
GCGCGCCGAGATCGCGCCCTGGGCGCCCGAGGGGGTCAGCCAGGGCGGTCTGCTTGAGGGTCAAAATGCCGCGACACAGGTTTTTCTCGGAGAGAACCAGAATTCATCAGGAAAGGTTTCAGTGACCGATGACGGCTCCCGCTGGCTCGTGGGCAGCAGCCAGGGTTTGGCAGTCGGTGTTTTCGGTCAGGGAACGGTTGAGGTCACCAACGGCGGTATCGTTGAATTGGATCCGGATGCCGAGCTTATCCTCGGCACCCTTTCGGCTTCATCCAAAGGCACAATGACCGTCGAAGGTGTGAGCGAAGGCTCACGGGCTTCACAAATTTTGACCGGCAACACTGTTTTGATCGGGCGGGAAGGCGAAGGCCGGTTGGATATTTTAAACGGTGCCGAAGTTAAAGGGGGCTCTGGTGTGGATGTTGTCACCGAAGTCGGAACGGGTGCCGGCAGCAAAGGCATCGTCAATGTTGAAGGCGAAGATTCGACCTGGGCGCCGGGGGATGTGACGATCGGCGGCGACGGTTCGGCACAAGTGACCGTCAGAGATCTCGCGATCGTCGACAGCAACAACGTGGTCATTAAAGGCAATACCGCGAGCGAGACCGCGGTCACGGTCCACAACGGGAAATGGGACCTTTTTAATTTCGATATGCAAGGCGACAGCCGATTGGATATCGAGGGTATCGACGGTGTTTCCTCGTTTAGCGTCCAAGGCGACAGCGTGATCCGCGGGACAGGCGCAGGCACTCCTTTAGTGGCCCTCGATGGTAACTTCGCGCAATATGACGCGTCCAATTCCGATATTCTTTTGGACAACGCCACCATGTTGTTCAACAACGGCGCGAGGGTAAGCGCGGCGAATATGACGGTCGATGGGCCGGGATTGCTCCAATTGCGGAACAGCTCGCTCGCTGATATTTCAAATACGATGACCGTCAATAAAGGATTGGCCCAGGTGACAACCGGCAGTGTCATGAACGTGGAAAAGAATCTGCAGATCGGCACGCTGGGAGCGGTGGATGTAACGAATGGCGGTGTGGTCAACGTCGGGTTCAATAACATCGGCACGCCCGATGGCGCGGTATCTGTCACGTCCGGCGGTACGCTTTCCGGCAGCGGCACGATCAAAGGGGATCTTTTTGTCGGCGGAGAAACTCAGCCGGGCTTCGGCAACGGCGGAAAAGTTTTGCCGGGCAACTCGCCGGGCAAGCTGACGGTAGAAGGCAATTTCTTTTTAGGCACCGGCGCCATCCTCGGGTTGGAGGTGGCCGGCACTCAGCAGGGATTCTTTGATGAACTCTCCGTATCCGGCATGGCCCACTTCGCGCCCCAGAGTTTCATTGAATTCACCTTCCTCGATGGATTCCTTCCCAAAGCCGGCGACAACTTTGCGTTTGTCACGGCAGAGGGCGGGATCGAAGGGTTGTCCAATGAGAACTTCCGCTTCAAGGACATCGACTCGTCGTTCCTTTACGATCTCAAGGTCGATGATGGCCGTTTCACCCTGGCGGCATTGAACAACGCCCAACCCGTCGTCCCTGAACCCGCGACCATGGCCCTGATGTTTCCGGGTTTAGCCGGAATGTTTTGGCACAGACGCCGCAAGAAAGGAAAACAGTAGAAATTATTTTGTCAAACATCAGGCAAAGGCGTAATATACCCGCATGTGCCTGACGTTTAAACAATGGTAAACAACAAAGACAGCTCGCAAGGGCTGTCTTTTTGTTTGGCCTAACACATAGTAAGGAGGCGTTATGAGATATCTGGTTCTGTTGTCGGTGTTGTTCCTCACGGGATGCGCGTCATTGAATGCAGCACAACCCGTGATTTTGGATGAGGGCCAAAGCCAATTCGTGTCGGCGCTGTCGGCCGATCCCCAAACGATCGCGAACCATAATTCTTTGTTCATTGCGTCATCTTATTATTTCGACAGTGTCTATATCTGGCCGGTGTCCATGTCCGATCTCGACGGTGTCTTCATGAAAATGGGGGTCAAAACGCAGGACCTTAAGATGACGGCAGAATTCACTGTGCTTGCTGATGAAAAGCTCCAGATCGATATCAAGGAAGCGGATGGCTCCCAACGAACGGCCGTTCTCGAAAAACCGAAGCGAACCGGCACGCATGAGTATCTGATCAAGGGAACATACACCAAGCCTGCGCAACTCCCGATCCTGATCAATAGCCGGTTGGATGCGTCCAAGGGTTAAGCTTAATATCGCGCGGCAGGGCCTTGATAACATTGGGGGCAGACCCCTCGAATTAAAGGAGTTTGATTATGACCAGGCTAAAGAAATGTCTCATTGTTCTCGGGGTTTTGGTTTTTGCGGCAGGGATGGCCGGGCATGCGATCTATGCGGACACGCTGGTCTCAGGTGTTTGGCGCAAGGGGTCTAATATCACCGAGCCCAAGCCTCAAAAAAGCGCGCGCTTAAAGACCGTATCCGGCGGGTTCGGATCGACCGACGAAGGGGTCAAGTATGTTCTCAATGTGGCGATCACCAAACCGTTTAAGGAGAATATGTATATCAAAGCCGAGTTCCAGAACCCGCTGGACTTGAACGCCCCGTTTATCGAAGAAGGCACGATCGAGGCGGGAGCAAAGTCCCTGCGCTTGGTGCACGGGCCGGTGAAGGGGCTTAAGATCCACCGTTCGTATTGGGTCAAGATCTATATTTATGCGCTTGATGACAAAGTAAATCCGGTTGAAACGTTGACCCAGCACATCAAATCCTATTTTGACACCACAACGGATGAGGTGCTGATGAAAACAGGTCTCGAAGAGGGCGAATAAATAGTGTTTATTTATTCAAGAAACGACACTATTTATTCACAAAAATGAAAAGAAAGGTTTTTATACTCACTTTAATATCCGGTTTTCTGATTCTTTGCGTCTGGTTTCTTTCTCTTAAACCCAGCAACATGAGGCCATGGGCCGTTGAGTTTTCCCGTCTGCCCAAAATCGAGATTTCAGGCAACCAGATCGTTATTGAAGATTTCCGTGATTTTAAATGGCAGGATGCTCGCGCGTTTGAGCCCGTTTTTACCAATGAAGTCTTTGACCTTTCCAAACTTGATCGATTAGACCTTATTGTCGAACCGTTTCAGGATTCCGATTATCTGGCCCACACAATGCTGCGATTTGGTTTTGCCGATCATAAAAGTTTGATCGTGTCCGTTGAAGCGCGGCGGGAAGAACATGAAACGTACAGTCTCCCGGCGGGGTTCTTTCGTCAGTTTGAACTCATCTATGTGTTCGGATCCGAAGAAGATCTGTTGGGGCTTCGCGCCATCGCCCGCAAGGCCCGGCTTTACCGGTACCCCATCAAAGCGGATGGGCAATTTATGGCAGATCTGTTAAAAGATTTGGCGCGATCAGCCAATAGTCTTCACCAGGAGCCAAAATTTTATCGCAGTATTCTGGATAACTGCACAACCACGCTGGTTAAACATTTTGATCGTCTTGGGCCCAAGAAAATCGGTTTACGCAAAGAAACTATTTTGCCTGCCATGACCGGCAAATTGCTGTATCAACTGGGTTATATGGATACCGATCTTTCGTATGAAGATGCCAAAGAACATTTCCGGATCGATGAAGAGATAAGAAAAGAGAAACATCTTTAGGGCGTTTCTAAAGTCGGGGAAAGTCGAGGGACATCCCTTTCGGGGACTAAAGCACGACGTAACCCAAATTAATAAAGGGACAGGGCTGACGGCGAGATGCCGGAACGCTGGGGTACTGGGTAACTGGTCCCTGGGGTTCCCCAGTCTCCAGCGCCCCAGTCGCTAGGAGAAGAGAAGGGGACAGGGCTAAAGCTTCTGTCGGATTTATATTTCTGTGTATCTGTGTTCATTAGTACTTGTGACTCGCGCTATGAAATCAATTAAAGAAATTCTGGAGTTTTGGTTCCGCTCCTTAACCGACGCGCAAGCGATCGACAAAAAATTGCCGCCTGCGAAGTTGTGGTTTAACGGCGGCAAAGCCTTTGACGAAGAGATCCGCGATAAATTCTTAAGGGATTATCTAAAGGCAAGGGCAGGGGAGTTTAAGAGTTGGGAAGCAACCGCTCAGGGCCGGCTCGCGCTGGTCATCCTGTTCGATCAATTCTCCCGCAATATGTTCCGGGGCACGCCGCAGGCGTTTGAGACCGACGCGCTGGCGTTAGAGCTCACCCTACGTTCGATTAAGGACGGCAAAGACAAAGAGCTTATGTGCGTTGAGCGTGTGTTTCTGTATATGCCCTTCATGCACGCGGAGTCCCTGAGCGTTCAGCAAGAGGGCATAAGGCAGTTTGAAGCTTTGGTTGAAGATTCCAAAATCAGGTCTCCGCTCAATACGTCCTACTTCGAATACAACCTTAAATTCGCCAAGCAGCACCGCGATATCATCGCCAAATTTGGCCGTTTTCCCCACCGAAATGCCATCCTTCAAAGGCCTTCCACCACCGAGGAAACCGCCTTCCTGAAAAGTCCCGGTTCATCGTTTTAACCTAACATGACATCTTGACATCTTGACATCAATAGCGTATATTTGTGCTGGAGGTAGGCCATGAAAGCATACACATTACGCCTTGACGATCGTTTATTGATGTCCATTAAAGAGATAGGTTTAAAGGAGAACAAATCTTCGAAGCAGTTTATTATTGAAGCTATTGAAGAGAAGCTGTCCAAGTATGCGTCCAAGTCTGAAGATTTAAAACGAAGAAAGATGTATGAACGGGCGGCTCACTTGGCCAGTCGTCTGACGACAGAACAGGTTGTTGCTTCTATCCGGGAGGATAGGGAGCGATGATGGTCTGTGACTCGAACGTCATCTTTGACGCGATCAAAATAGGCAGGGCGGATCGTCTGAGCGGCCAATGTACGTCCGCGCTGGCTGTTTATGAATTGGGCAATGTTGTTTGGAAGTACGCTTCGTTGGCCAAATCGTATGACCAAAAAGAAGCGAACGATCTCTTAAGTTTCTATGAAACTGTCCTAGAAGAGATGAGGGTGGTCCACAGCGATCTCAATGATATCTATCGTATGGCTGAGAAATACCGAACTTCGTTTTACGACGCTGCCTATGTGTGTCTGGCCGCGGATATGAACATTCCTCTGGTCACCCTTGATGCAAAACTGGCCCAAAAGGCGTCGGCTTCCGTCAAAGTGATCTCCTTCGATCAATTTATTAAAGGTTAACAATTTCAGGCTAATTTAAAAATAAGATAGCTTTTTAGTTTATTTGTGCTATTCTTGTGCAGCTGATTGATTCCTGCCGTTCGACGCTTCATAAGTCCCTTCCCGGTAGAGTCCATAGAAGTACACATGTATATCAGAAACTTAAGCCGCGCGTAAGAAGGGCGAACTAGATGTTGGCGTGGCTAAAACTCATTATTTAAGGAAAAGAAAGCCATGACTCCGTCAACCGCTACTTTTTACGAGCTTGGAATTGCTCCAAAAATTCTGGAAAAATTAGACAAGATCAAATACACAACCCCCACGCCTATTCAGCAGAAGGCGATCCCGCCGGCCATTAACGGTGAGGACATCGTCGGTATCGCGCAGACAGGCACGGGGAAAACACTGGCTTTTGCCATTCCCATTCTCCAGCGCCTGGCGCAGGTGCAGGGAAGGGCGCTCGTGCTTTTGCCCACGCGTGAGCTCGCCATCCAGGTGAACGAAGAGTTCGCCAAGGTCGGCCAGCCCATGAACATGAGAAGCGCTGTGTTAATCGGCGGGGAGCCTATCCGCCGTCAGACACAGGATCTGGCCAAGGATCCGCGCATCATCATCGCGACACCGGGCCGTTTGATCGACCATATGCAGCAGCATCACATCCATTTGGGTGATGTCACCATTTTGGTTTTGGATGAGGCCGACCGCATGCTGGACATGGGTTTTGCCCCGCAGCTGCACACGATCATGACCTGTGTGGCGCCGGTGGAATACCGCCAGACCATGCTTTTCTCGGCCACCATGCCGAAGGAGATCATCAAGATCGCGACCTCCAATATGAAGCTTCCGACCCACATCGAAGTGGCGCCTCCGGGCACCACCGCAGAGCGTGTGACGCAGGAGCTCTTTGTGGTCAAGAAAGAAATGAAGAACGTTCTTTTGCAGAAGATCCTTGAACAATATAAAGGCTCCATCCTCATTTTCTCGAGGACGAAATTCGGCGCCCGCAAGATCTCTCGCGCGCTGCGCCAGGTGGGGCATCGCGCTGCTGAGATCCATTCCGATAGATCGCTTTCCGAACGCAAGGAAGCGCTCGAAGGTTTTAAAAGAGGCAAATACCGCATCCTCGTTGCCACCGATATCGCCTCGCGCGGTATCGACGTGACGGGTATTGAGCTGGTCGTCAATTATGACCTGCCGGATGATGCCGACAATTACGTGCACCGCATCGGCCGCACCGGACGCGCCGGGCATCAGGGCCATGCGATCTCATTCGCCACACCTGATCAGAAAGACGATGTGCGTTCGATCGAAGCGTTGGTGAAAGCCGCGCTCCCGATCTCGCAGCATCCGCATGTTGCCGGTGAGGAATTCGCCAAGTCGAGCAAACCCGCGTTCAAACCGCGTTCATTCGGCGGTGGTCATCGCGGGGGCGGCGGTGGCGGGTATAAACCTCGTCGGCCGGGTCCCGGCGGTTTTCGTTCGAAGCCGAAGTCATTTTAGTTTTGATGATGGTCTTGTTAAGGGCGAATAAAAAATCGGCTTGACAGTTTATTTTTTGAGCCGTATATTTAGAACGTCTTAAACGAGCGGACATTGAAGCCCCCTCAAAAACAGCGAAGTTTTTGAGGGGGCTTTCTGTTTTCAGGTAATGACGCCTGTGCGATGATCATGTAGATCGAACGCGCAGGTTCTTTTATTTTTAGAAGGGCAAAGACGCCCCGGCACAGTCGCAGGACCATGCCGGGGTTTTTTATTTCTAACTGAGAATGAACAAAAGAACGAAAGGAACTAACATGAATAAAACACTGCTGAGTTTGATGATGGTTTTTACGTTGTTACTGGTCGGTCCTGTCGCGGTGCGCGCCCAGGATGCCGAGGAAGAGACCAAGACGTTATTCGGGGATTTTCTCAAGGAGAACAACATTGAGGTCACGGTGGCAGGGGCGACCGATATCTACAATAAATACATCTGGCGCGGTTTCGTGCTCGATGACGACTGGGTCATCCAGCCGAGTCTTTCGCTCAGCGCAATGGGTTTCACGGTCTCCGGGTGGGGAAGTTTTGACCTGGAGAATGCGGATGCTTTGGCCTCCGATGAGATCGACACCACAGTGTCCTACACCTTCAGCCCCATCGAGAACCTGAATCTTACGGTCGGGCACATTTATTATGCTTTCCCGGGCGGTAACGGGTTTGCCAAAGAGGTTTATGCGAGCGTAGGGCTTGCCACGCTTCTTTCCCCGGTGCTTTCGTATTATTACGATTATTCCAACGAATCCCAGGGCGGCGGGGACGGGCACTATGTCGGCTTTGATATCAGCCATTCGATCCCGCTTATACCGGAATATAATGTTTCGCTGAATTTGGGCGCGCATGCCGGGTATAACGACGGTGATTTCATCAGGGGAGAAGGGGGCGACTTGCTGGGAACTGCAGGTATTGCCGTTCCATTGACGCCGAATCTGACCCTGACGCCCAAGGTCGGTTATGCCGTTCCGCTCGGTGATCTGGGTGATGCCGCCGACGGCAACCAGCGTGAACGCATCTACGGCGGTATTTCGATGGGGTATTCGTTTTAAAAGTTTGTTCGTCAAACCGCGGCCACTCCCACCGCACCCGGGCCTCGCGCCAACCCTCGCGAGGCCCTTTGTTTTTCTTGGTCGCATATTAGAAGAAACAGTCCTCCTATGTTGTGATTTGCCCGGATGCCGTTAGGCAGACGAGGAAAATCAACAGGGGGTAAATATTATCTTTAGAATCCCCTCTTGACAATCGATTAATGGATGCTAATATTTAGCTAGAGCTAACTAATTGGAGCATCCATGACAACATCAAACCGTCAAGAGTTGAGCCGCCTGATCGCCCGGATCCTTCCCAATATCATCCAGGGTGTTCACATGGGCTTTCTATCCACCCAGTCATTAACCCACACCCAATTTTTTGTATTGATCGCCATTCATTCCAGGGGCCGGTCAAGTTTGCAGCAGCTGGCCGATAAAATGTCGGTCAGCATGCCGACTATGTCGGGGATCATCGAACGGCTGGTCGTGGCCGGTTATGTGTCCCGTGTTGAGAACCCTGATGACCGCAGGCAGGTCTTTATTGAATTGACCAAAGGAGGAAAGGGTTTGATCTCCCAATTCCAGGGCGCGGTCAGCCAGCGCTGGCAGGAGGTCCTGGAGGTGCTGGATGACAAGGAAGTTAAACATATGAGCGCTATCCTTGGGAAGATAGGCATGTCCTTATTTAGTGAAGGCGGGTCAGGTCATGCGAAATAAATGTCTGCTTATTATCATCAGTTTTTTATTGGGTTCATCGGTTTTATCCGCGGATGAACCGGCAAATGTTTTGCTTTTGAGTCTGCGTGACGCTTTGACCCTGGCTCGTCAACGTCACGCCGAGATCATCATGGCTGATGAGCGGGTGGAAGCGGCCCTCGCGCGGTTGGGGCAAAGCGCGGCGGGGATCCTGCCGCATTTTTCCGGTTTTGTGGCGGGTTCGCGCCAAACGCGCGATCTGCGCGGGCAGGGGATCGCCCTTCCCGGAGATCCGCATGTCGGGCCGTTCAATGCGTTTGACGCTCGCGTTAAAATGACGCAAGCCATTTTTGATCCGGGCGCGGTCGCGCGGCTGAATGCCGCATCCAAAGGCAAAGAACTTTCCTTCGCCGAGCGAACTAAAGTCGAGGAGGATGTTTTAGCGCTGGTCGCAACACTTTATCTGAATGCCAGCCAGGCTGTGGAAGAATTGAAAGCCCGGCGGGTGACCCTGCAAAGCGATGAGCACGCGTTAAAAACGCTTGTGACCAGGTTCCGCGAAGGCACCGCCTCCGCGATTGAGCTCGATAGCGCCAGAAACCGTTATGAAGAAAGTCATTTGAAATGGGCACAGGCTGAATCTGAAGAGGTCCGAACACGTCTGGATCTGTGCGCGGCTTTGGACCTTCCCATGGACGGGAAGATCGAATTTGTTTCGCAGGATCTGGCCGTGGATTGGGACCAGGAAGAGTTTCTATCTCTTGAGGACCACCCGGATATAGTGAAAGCGCAGCAGGACTTGGACTGGAAGATCGCCCAGCGCGGCGCCGAACGTTCCGAATGGCTGCCGCGGGTTTCCGCGCTCGCCGATTATGGAAAAAGCGGCCAGAGCCCTGATGAATCTTCAAGAACGTATTCCGTCGGGCTTCAGGCCACGATACCGATCTGGGAAGGCGGGCTTCGCGAGAACCTCATTAAAGAGGCCACCAGCCGCGTCAATGAAAGTCAGCTCCGTTTGGAAGATGCGCAGCGTCAGACCAGGGCCCGTGTGTTGACGGCTTTTGAAACGATCAAAGAGGCGCAGGCGTTCATCCGTCTGGCGAACGCTCAAATGCAGGCGGCCGACCGTCAGGCAAAGCTGGCAGCAAATAAATTGGGAACAGGCCAAGGCAGCCGGCAGGATGTTTTAGACAGCCTGGCTGTGCAGGCAAGCGCGCGTGCGGATGAGGCCCGGGCGCTGGCAGCCTATCAATCGGCCCAGGTGAACCTTGCCCATGCGCTCGGGCGCATGGAAGAATTGTTGGAAACACAAAGACCATAGGAGAGAATCGTGATCGCTCGACGGATATTACTTATAGGATTGATGATCGTACTGTCCGGATGTGAGTTCTGGAACTCTGATTCGCGCCAGACGTTTTCCGGGACATTGGAGATCAGTGAACATGTGTTAGGCGCCAAGACGGCCGGACGCCTGGCGACACTCAGCGTCGACGAAGGCAGCCAGGTCAAGAAGGGCGAGCTTCTGGCGACGCTGGACCGCTATGAGCAGGCGAAAAAAGATTATGAGCGAGCGGTGACGCTTTTTAATGACGGCGGGGCGACCCGTCAGGCGGTTGAGTATGCCCAGCTTGCGGTGGATGACCAGACAGTGGTCTCTGTGGTCGATGGTGTTGTGTTAGTCAAGGTGCGCGAACAGGGAGAGGTGGTGGGCGCCGGTTCTCCGGTCGTTGTGGTCGGCGACCGCAGCCGTTATTGGGTGAGGATATTTATTCCGCAGGGCATCATCAACCGCGTGCGTATGGACCAGCCGGCGAGAATTAAATTCGATGGTCTGGATGAACCTTTAAGCGGACGGGTTATGTTCATCGCTTCCAAAGCGGAATTCACCCCGCGCAATGTGCAGACCGCTGAAGAACGCGTCACCCAGACATTCGCGGTCAAGGTGGTCATCGACAATCCGCCGGAATATTTACGCCCCGGCGTTTCGTGTGATGTGACATTGGATCTCGAAAAGAATTAAAGCGGGACGCTTATGGATAATAACATCGCTATTCTTACCCAGGACCTTTCAAGGAATTTCGGAAAGTTCGTGGCGGTCGACCGGGTGAGCTTTTCGATCCGCTACGGCGAGATCTTTGGTTTTCTGGGTTCCAACGGCGCAGGTAAAAGCACGACCATCCGCATGCTCTGCGGCATCCTTGCGCCCACCAGCGGCAGCGCCCATGTTGCCGGCGTTGATGTGAACCAGGACCCGGAGAAGATCAAGCGCTCCATCGGTTATGTTTCGCAGCGTTTCAGCCTTTACAATGACCTGACCGTCGAGGAGAATCTGCATTTTTATGGTGACATTTACGGCATCCCGCGCAAGGAATGGCCGGCGAGGATGGATGAGGTCCTCAAGATGACCGGGCTTGAGCCCTGGCGCAACCGCCTGGCGGAGCAGCTTTCCGGCGGGTGGAAGCAGAAGCTTGCGCTGGCCAATGCCATTGTGCACCGCCCGCGCATTTTATTTTTAGATGAGCCGACCGCGGGCATCGATCCCATTTCCCGGCGTTCCATTTGGGAATTGTTGTATCAGATCGCCGGAAGCGGGGTCGCCCTTTTTGTGACCACGCATTATATGGAAGAGGCGGAACGATGCAATCAGATCGCTTTTATCAGCCGCGGCCGGCTTTTAAAAAGCGGTTCTCCCGAAGACCTCAAAAAAGGTCTGGACCGGAAATTGCTCGATGTGCGTTGCCAGCCGTTGATGAAGGCGTCCAAATTTTTCGGCGCGCTCGACGGTGTCATCGGCGTCACGGCGTACGGTACGTCGCTTCATCTGAATGTGTCTGACCCCGAGAGCGTCCGTAAAAAGCTCATCGAACGCGCCCGGCAGGAGGGGATCAGTATTTCCTCTGTTGAAACGGTCGGTCCGTCCCTGGAAGATGTTTTTGCGACCATCGCGGAGGCGGAACATGAATAACATCAGGGCTGTTGCCATCAAGGAATTTATCCATATCCTGCGCGATCGCCGCACGCTCATGGTCATTTTGTTTATGCCGTTCATGCAGTTGATGCTCTATGGTTTCGCGGTCAACATGGACGTTAAGCATCTTTCCACGGCCGTCAAGGACCAGGACAAAACTTATTTGAGCCGCCGGCTGGTCGATGCCATGGTGCAGTCGGCGTATTTTGATGTTGTGAAGTCTGTGGAATCCGACCATGACATGCGCCACGCCCTGGACCACGGCCAGGCCAAGGTGGGGCTGGTCATCCCGGCGTCATTCACCAAAGATGTGCTTTCAGGCAAAGGCGCCCATGTGCAGCTTTTGATCGACGGCACGGATTCGAACCCCGCGAACGCGGCTGTTTCCAGCAGCCAGGCGGTCATATCCGCGTTCATGCAGAAGGAAGGTTTAACGGAGGTCCAGGCGCCGCCCATTGATGTGCGTCCAAGGTTGTGGTACAACCCCGACCTTAAAAGCACCTATTTTATGATTCCCGGCTTGGTCGGGCTTATTCTGCAGTTCATTGTTCCGATGATCACCGCGAGCGCCATTGTCCGGGAAAAGGAGAGGGGCAATATCGAACAGCTTTTGGTCACTCCTATTAAACCTTTTGAGCTCATGATCGGTAAGCTGATCCCGTATGTGTGCGTAGGGCTTGTCATTGTGACATTAATACTTTTGGTGGCGTGGCTTTTGTTCCATGTGCCCATCCGCGGCAGTTTGTTCACATTGTTCGTTCTGACTCTTTTATACATTTGCCTGTGTCTGGCGATCGGGCTATTGGCATCGACGGTAGCGGACAATCAGCAGCAGGCGGCCCAGATCATCATGATGTTCGCAGCGCCCTCGATCCTTTTGTCGGGCTTTGTTTTTCCAAGGGAGACCATGCCGCTGCCCATTTTTTATTTCAGTCATATCATCCCCATGACGTACTTTCTTCAGATCGTGCGCGGCATTATGCTCAAAGGCCTCGGGTTCGTGGACCTTTGGGACCAGATCTTTCCTCTATTGCTCATGACAGCCTCGGTCGTGACCTTAAGTGCCCTGCGGTTTACCAAACGGATCAAATAAGACAACGGATGTCCGAACGGCAGAAAATTGTCCCGAGACTTGACATGGCCGGTTCGATATGTATAATTAAAACCGACTGGTTGGTATGTTCATCCGTTTTCCTTTGTTCATTTTGATAGGAAAACGGATGAACCCCCAGCGATGTGATTCATGAGCCTGCATTTTGGTTGTCATTCTAGTGTAGGCGAAGTGAATCAGCTGGGGGCAATCCATGTTGGTATTAAATTTTATGACCCGACCCAAGAAATCATCAACGCTGGATAATATCCAGAAAGCGGCTCAAGAGCTCTTTCTCAAACGCGGTTTTTCGGCAACGTCGGTCGATGACATCTGCCGCCAGGCCAAGGTGACCAAGGGCGGGTTCTTCCATTACTTTAAGAGCAAGGAGTGTCTGGCCAAGGCCGTTCTCACGAAGTTCTGCCTGAAGGCCAGCGATCAGATGCGTGAGGCGGGATGCTGTGAATCGCAGTCCGATCCGCTGGAAAGGATCTTTGCCGCGCTTGACTGTTTCACCGGAGGATCCCAGAAGGGTTTAAAACAGCAGGGGTGTTTGATCACGACCTTCATTCAGGAGATGTCCCAAAGCAATCCGGAGATCCAGTCGATGTGTGTGGACGGATTGAACCAATGGGCGGCCATGCTCAAGAAGGACCTGAAACAGGCCCGAGAAAAATATGCGCCGGGATCAAACGTCGATATCGACAGTCTGGCGAATCATTGCGTGGCGGTTCTTGAAGGCGCGCAGGTCCTGGCC
This sequence comes from uncultured Planctomycetales bacterium, assembly GCA_964561885.1. Classification (GTDB taxonomy): domain Bacteria; phylum Omnitrophota; class Gorgyraeia; order Zapsychrales; family Fredricksoniimonadaceae; genus JAGNTT01. The sequence goes on from CAZLRE010000009.1 coordinate 14,355, forward strand.
AAGGCATCCGGCAAACGCAAGGCCATCGACGAGAGCGTCGGTCATTTGAAGCAATATTTAAGATTTGTATTTAACCTAACCAAATCAAGGAGGGTGTGATGAGTGAATCTAATGAAAAGAAAGACGGTTCCTGCTGCAGTTCAAAGAGCAATTGCTGCGGCTGCAAGAAACTTATTATCGGCATTTTGCTCGGCGTGGTGTTGACCATGGTCGGTATGTGCCTGTTCAAAGGCGGCATGTGCGGGACTAAGGCAAAGATGTGCCCGATCACAATGCAGGCGCCTGCACAATAAAAGCGCCATGATCACCGGAGAGGTCTTCGGATGATCACAACATCATTCATCCGTAGGGGCGGGGTAAACCCGCCCCTACTACTTCGAGGGGAAGTGATCGTTATGGAACCCAATTTGAATTGGGTGAATCATGATGGAGCCAACGATGGATTTGTGCCTGATGGGCAGACGGGCGGCGATGACCAGCTGCTCGATGCCTATTCGCGGGTCGTCAGCCGCACGGTCAAAGAGGTCAGTCCTGCTGTAGTTAAGATCGATGTGACTTTTAGTGCGGATGAAAATCACAGAGGCCCCAAAGAGGCCAAAGGCAGCGGGTCCGGGTTTGTGTTCACACCGGACGGGTTTATCCTCACCAACAGCCACGTGGTCCATGGGGCCAGGGAGATGACCGTTCTTTTTACCGACGGACGTAAGCTTAAAGCGCGCCTGATCGGTAATGATCCGCATACGGACTTGGCGGTCATCAAGGTCGACGGCTACAATCTCAAGTATGCGCACCTGGGTGATTCCGGCGCATTGCTGGTCGGACAACTGGTGGTCGCCATCGGCAATCCCTTTGGTTTTGAATGCACGGTGACCTCAGGCATCGTCAGCGCGCTCGGCCGTTCGATCCGCTCGAATTCCGGTCGTCTCATCGATCAGGTCATTCAAACCGATGCTGCGTTGAATCCGGGGAATTCCGGAGGGCCGCTGGTCAACTCGCGCGGTCATGTGGTGGGGGTTAATACCGCGATCATTCTTCCGGCGCAGGGCATCTGCTTCGCTGTGCCGGCCAACACCGCGCGATGGGTGGCGGGCCAATTGATGACCGAAGGGCGTATCCGCCGCGCGTACATCGGACTGGCCGGGCAGAATATCCTTCTGCCGCAGGGGATCGTTCATGTGGATAAGGTCCCGGTTGAAAGCGGAGTGTATGTGGCCTCGCTCGAGGAGAATTCGCCGGCTTACTTGGGCGGCATCCGCGAGGGGGATGTCATCATCGCGGTCAACGGGCAGATCGCCAAGTCGATGGATGATCTTCACCGGTTTTTGACCAAAGAGAAGATCGGAGAGAGGATCCGGCTTATCCTGATCCGGCAATTCGAGAAGATCGCGCTCGATGTTGTTCCTCAAGAGGTTCCGTATAAATAATAAATGTAGGGGATGGTTTAAAACCATCCCCTACAAGATTTTTTAAAGGCAATGGCGTTTATTTCGACATTGCCTT
>CAZLRE010000009.1:15864-17073 GCA_964561885.1 uncultured Planctomycetales bacterium
CTTTTTTTTGTCGGCGGAGGATTGCCAGTGCCATGCGGTGAGGATGAGAAATAAAGGGGCCATCGGCAGGGCGTAGCGTGCAGTAATGAAAAATATCGAATAAAAGAACGTATAAAGAACGATCAGCAGAACCAAATAAAGCTCTATGGCGGATCGTTCATCCGTCATGGTCCGAGGGTCCAGGATGAAGGTTCTTCGTCTGAAAACATGAAATACGGCATAAATAAATGCCGCACTCGAGCTCAGCGCTACGGCGAATCTCAGAGGATAGCGCACCCAAGGCTGGTTTTGAATGTTGGATATGATCTCCGGATAGACAATGCAGTATATGCCATGGGATTCCCAAAAAAAGATTTTTAACGCTTCCAAGGCGGTCAAGACGATATATTGAATGGGGTTTTTGAGGATCTCATTTTTGCTGTCCTTGACCAGCCTGTCGTTGAGTTCCTGCGGGCCGCTCACGATCGGCCTTAATTCTTTCATTTTGCCGATCGCCAGATAATCGGAAGGCAGATACCCCCAGAATTCGCAGGATTTTCCGTAAAAATAAGCGCAGACATCGGCGCCCGGGATGTTGGCTATGGCGGTTTTTATACGTTCCGGGTCGAGCGGGAGCATCCGTCGGGCGGTATGGCCGTAAAGAGCGTAGCTTCCCCGGTCTGTCAAAGCGTAATTGCCGTTGTAGATTTTGTTGAACTGTTTATATCCTGATAAAGGAACATAAAAGGTCAGTGCAAAAATAAAAAGAAGGATGCTGATGGATTTGCGCAGGTAGGGATCTGTTTTCTTTGAACAGAGTGCGAATAAAAAAGGCATCAGCAGAAGCGGGGCGATGGCCTCAAAAATGCCCTTTGTGAACGTGATGGCAAGCGCGGCTAAGCCGAGAAGGGCTCCGTGGATGACCGCCGACATATGTGACGATGTCCTTAACGCCGTCCATGCCCTGGCCAACTGCAGTATTAACCATAAGATCAGAGGATATGTCAGGATTTCTGAATATAAAATAAATCCGGAATTGACCAGGGTGGGTGAGAACCCGAGGTAGGCCACGGCCAAGGCAGACAACCCGACGGAGACGCGGAGTCTTTTAAGCGCAACAGCCGCCAGCCATTGCGTGAGAATGAGCACCCCGATCTGAAAGACCGCCAGGATCTTGAGAAAATCCCAACCGTGCGCATCAGCAGCGCGCATGGCCAGAGAGACAAAAAG
>CAZLRE010000010.1:0-11264 GCA_964561885.1 uncultured Planctomycetales bacterium
AGCGATCGCGTTCTTTAAATTCAAGCCCAATATCACCGCCCAGAGACTTGCCAAAGGACAGAACACCGGCATCGGTTTTGTCATGCCCGGGTATCCGGGGATCTTTCATTCATTCTACGCCATCGAGCTCATCCGCGGCATCGGGCATGCCTGCGAAACGTTAAGGCTGGACCTGATTTTTCATATCACCGACGGATTTAATCCGCTCAATACCCACAACGTGGGCGGGGTCATTTTTGCCGATATCATTGAGAACCGCAAACAGGTGGAAGAGGCTGTTGCGGAGGGCGTTCCCTGCATGGTCATCAACAATGTTGTCCATGACCTCAATGTGAATTTTATCGGCGTTGATAACGTCAAAGGCGGAGTGATCGCCACTGACTATCTGATCAATTTCGGTCATCGCAGGATCGCCACCGTAACGGGAAATCTGCAGACCCAATCCGGCGCCGAAAGATATGAGGGTTATCAGAAAACATTAAAGAAGTACGACATCGCGCTGAATCCCGAATATGTGTACAAGGGGGATTATTCCCGCCGCAGCGCGCGATTGGCGGCCGAACGTTTCTTCGCGCTGGATGAGCCTCCGACGGCGATCTTTGCCGCGAGCGATGACATGGCCCTTGAGATCATTTCGGTCGCCTTTGAAAAAGGCATACGCATCCCCGAGGACATCTCCATCGTCGGTTTTGATGACAATCCCGCCGGCATCTACGGACCCATCGCGCTTACGACCGTCAAACAGCCGTTGTTCCAAATGGCGGAAAGCGCTGTCAAAGTCCTCAATGATATCGTCACCGGAAAAACCACAGAGTTAGTCCAGAAACTGCTAATCCCTGAGCTTATTGTACGCGATTCCTGCGCAGCCCCATCCCATTGAGAGCATCCCAGACAGTTCATCCCACGTCGGAAGAATCCATTGACAACATTTCGATTCGGCTGTATCTTATTACCGCTATTTGGGTTAAGTTTACATTTTCAGTAAGGATTTATGGGCCAGAAATCATTTGAATGCATAGTCATCGGCGCCGGACACGCGGGCGTTGAAGCAGCGCTTGCTTCAAGCCGCATGGGTGTCAATACGCTCATGGTGACCCTTTCCTTTGATACCATCGGACAGATGAGCTGCAATCCGGCCATCGGCGGTGTGGGCAAAGGACAGCTGGTCAAAGAGATCGATGCTTTAGGCGGAGAGATGGGCCTGGCCGCCGACCGCACGGGAATTCAATTCCGTCAGCTCAATGCCTCCAAAGGTCAGGCCGTGCGGTCCTCCCGCTGCCAGTCCGACCGTAAGTTCTATAAGCTTTATATGCAGGATGTTGTTGCCCGTCAGCCGAATTTAACGGTTTTGATCGATAAAGTGCGCGAACTTCATGTCACTTCAGGCAAGGTCACCGGCATCACGACCGCCGGCGGCCAGAAGATCGAGGCCAAAGCTGTTGTCATTACGACCGGAACGTTTTTAAACGGCCGCATCCACATCGGGACCGCCATCACGCCCGGCGGACGTATCGGGGAAGTTGCCTCCAACAGTCTGGCGGATAGCATCCGCCATTTGGGATTTGAAGTGTTGATGTTCAAGACAGGCACTCCGCCGCGCATCGACGGCCGCACCATTGATTTCTCAAAGCTCGAACGTCAGGATTCGGACAATCCGCCGGTGCCGTTCTCATTTCGCACGCCCGAAATTCCTTCAACGCAAAAACTGGTTCCTTGCCACATCACCTATACGAATGAAAGAACGCACGACATCATCCGCGCCAATTTTCATAAATCACCGATGTATTCCGGGCAGATCAAGGCGACCGGCGTGCGCTATTGCCCGTCGATCGAGGATAAATTAAAAAAGTTCGGCGACAAAGACCGTCATCATGTGTTCCTGGAGCCGGAGGGTTTGGACACGCACGAATATTATCCCAACGGCATCTCAACCGGTTTGCCGGCGGATGTGCAGGAGAAGATGGTGCGTTCCATTCCCGGAATGGAGAATGCGGTCATTGTCCGTCCCGGATATTCCATTGAGCATGGTGTCGTTCCGGCAACCGAATTGTGCCCGACGCTCGAAACCAAGAAGGTCAAAGGCCTTTATCTTGCCGGACAGATCAACGGCACCACCGGTTATGAAGAAGCCGGCGCGCAGGGATTGATCGCGGGTATCAACGCGGCGCTGCAGGTCCAGGAGAAAGAACCGTTCATTCTTGGCCGTCATGAATCCTATATCGGCGTTCTCATTGACGATCTGACAACCAAAGGAACGGAAGAACCTTACCGCATGTTCACATCCCGTGTTGAATACCGTTTGATCGTGCGCGAGGACAATGCCGATGCGCGGTTATCGAAATATGGCCGCGCTTTGGGTCTTTTGTCCGAACAAGAATATGCCGCGGTCGAACGCAAATATGAGGCCATCAGCCGCGAGGTGGAACATCTGCGCACAACCAAGGTCGGCCCGGGCACTGAGCTCGACGACATTTTGACACAGAGAAATTCCACGCCCATCCGCCAGCAGACATCGCTCTATGACCTTTTAAAACGACCGCAAGTCACTTATGAGATGATCGCGCCTTACGACGGTAATTTGAAGAATTATCCGGCGCAGGTCGTAGCCCAAGTGGAATACGAGATCAAATATGAGGGCTTCATCGGCCGTCAGATGAAGGAAGTGGAGAAGTTCCGACACATCGATAACATCAAGGTTCCGGCGGACATTGAATATGATAGTATCCCGAGTCTCTCCAAAGAGATCCGCGAGAAGTTAAAGCGTTTCTCTCCGACGACGCTGGGCCAGGCGAACCGCATCTCAGGCGTGACGCCGGCCGCGATTACGATTCTGATGATCTATTTAAAGAAATACCATTTGGAAAAACGATCCGCTTAATTTGGATGTGAACAAACGCAAGGAGGATGAAATGAGTGTTTCAACCGAAGGAAAAACGAGAATCGCCAACGATATCATCGAATTGATCGGCAACACGCCGCTAGTTCGTTTAAATAAGGTGACCGAAGGCTGCCATGCCACGGTCGTTGCCAAATTGGAATTTTACAATCCGCTGAGTTCCGTCAAGGACCGCATCGGTAACGCCATGATCGCCGCCGCCGAGAAGGCCGGCAAGATCAAGAAGGACACCGTGTTAGTCGAGCCGACATCCGGCAACACAGGCATCGCGCTCGCGTTCGTCTGCGCGGTCAAAGGTTATAAATTGGTTTTGACTATGCCTGAAACAATGAGCTTGGAACGCCGCGCGTTATTGCGTGCGCTGGGTGCTGAACTTGTTCTGACGCCCGGTTCCGAAGGCATGAAGGGCGCCATCAAAAAGGCCAAGGAAATGTATGATTCCGACCCGAACAGATATTTCATGCCCCAGCAGTTCGACAATCCGGCCAATCCGGAAGTGCACCGCAAAACCACCGCTGAAGAGATCTGGCGAGACACCGACGGCAAAGTGGACTTTTTGGTCGCCGGTGTCGGTACCGGCGGGACCATCACCGGTGTCAAGCAGGTGATCGGCCAGCGCAAGCCGTCCTTTAAAGCGGTTGCGGTCGAACCGGCCACATCGCCTGTGTTATCCGGCGGCGCTCCCGGCCCGCACAAAATCCAAGGCATCGGCGCCGGGTTCATCCCGAGCATCGTGGACACCAAGTTGATCGATGAGGTCATCCAGGTCACCAACGATGAGGCTTTTGCCATGGCCAAACGTTTGATCAAGGAAGAAGGGATCCTTTGCGGGATCTCATCCGGCGCCAATGTGACGGCCGCGATCAAGATCGCCCAGCGTCCGGAGAACAAAGGCAAGCTGATCGTTGCGATCATCCCGTCAACGGGTGAGCGTTATCTTTCGACGGATCTGTTCGCGGAATATAGAAGTTAATTATTTAGACCAAAGACAGAAGACCATAGACCGTAGACCTTTGGGTTGAAGTTTATGGTCTTTTGTCTTCGGTCTTTTGTCTGTGGTCTTTTATGAAACTCGGCTACGTCTGCGTCAACAATTCGCTTAAGTGCAAACCCAACGTGAAATTCCGTCTGGCGTCCTACACGCCTGCCCGGTTCAAAGAGACCGTTACCGGAAATCTTGCCTGCCTTAAAAGCATCCTGGAATGGAACCTGAAGAACGGCTTGATGTTCTTTCGCATCTCGTCGGACACTGTGCCGTTCGCCTCGCATCCGGTATGTAAAGTCGATTGGTTAAAACACTTCAATAGTGAGTTAAAAGACATAGGCGCGTTCGTTCTCAAACACCACATGCGCATCTCCATGCATCCGGACCAGTTTGTGGTCATTAACTCTCCGGATGCGGGCATTGTCGAGCGCAGCATCGCGGAATTGAAATATCATGCTGATTTCTTAGATGCGCTCGGGCTCCAAGAGAATGCCAAGATCCAAATTCACGTCGGAGGGGTTTACGGCAACAAGACCGCCGCGATCACCGCATTTATTCAGACAGCATTAAAACTTCCCAAAGAGATCCGCCGCAGGCTGGTCATTGAAAATGACGATAAATCTTTTTCCCTGCGCGATTGTCTGATGATCCATCAGAAGACGGGTATTCCCATTTTGTTCGATAGTTTTCATCACGCCTGTTTGAACGGCGGGGAACCGCTGAAGGACGCGATGAAGTCCGCGATCGCGACATGGAGGAAAACCGATGGGGTCATGATGCTTGATTACAGCAGCCAGCAGGAAGGCGCCATCAAGGGCACGCACATTGATTCGATCGACCTGAATGATTTTGAAGGTTTCTTAAAAGAGACCGCGGCGTTCGATTTTGACATCATGCTTGAGATCCGCGACAAAGAAAAAAGCGCCCTCAAGGCGCTGGAAGTGCTGGCAAAGATGCGGGATATTTAAAGGTCGTTATTTTCTGACAGAGAATTTGACAGTTTTGACCGCATCCGCCAATGACCGATCGAGTTTGACCGCCCGTTTGAAGCATGTTTCAGCCTTCGCCGGTTGGCTTAATTCCCACCACACATAACCCAGCCAGAAGTAGGTCTGCGCGTTATTGGCATCAAACCGCAATGAATTCTCATAATCGGAAGCGGCCTCACGCAGCCGGCCCTGCACGCGTTTGATATAACCCAGATTTGCGTAGCTGGCCGCGTCCGCCATCGAGCCTGTGATGGAACGGGTGAAATATTTTTCAGCCTCGGCAAAGTCCCCGTGTTCCATGCGGTCATAGCCCAGCCAATAATTTGCCCAGGAACTCTCCGGCTGCACGCTTAACCAGTGACGGCAATAGCGCTCCTGGGTTCCCCACAGATAATTGTAGTGGCGGGTGTGAAGCACGTAAGCGACCATGATGATCATGACGATCGCGACCCATGCCTGTTTGTTGACGGTGTTCCCCAGCTGGCGCAGGGTTGTTCCGAGGAAAAGGAAAAATCCGATGGAGCCAAAGAGCATCCAGTGCGGCTGCATGGCGAACCCGAAGATCGGTCTTGAGAAACAGGCGATGGAAAAGGGCAGAAGCCCGATCACAAACCAAACGAGCCCGAGTTTGCGCGGGTCATCACGCCGGGCGCGCCACAAAAAATAAACGGCAAGCCCAAGCATGAGGACAAACAGCGCGTTAAAATGCAATACTTCCCGCGGCAAGACTGCGGCGTTCCAGGCCATGATGAGGTCCTGCAGCCCGATCAATTTGCTTAAGTACCAGCCGACCGCTTTGCCCAAAGACGCGGTGTAGGTCAACAAGGTCATATGCATGTTCTGCAGCACGCCTTCCTTGAGGCTGAAGAAGAAAAAACGAAAGAGGATGTAGGCCCCGACAAGTAAGGCGGAGGGCAGTGAGCGCAGGAACGTTTCTTTGAAGGTCCGTCCGCATCCGAAATAAAGGACGGCCGCCAGATACAACGGATAAGCCACCGCGATCTCGTGGGACAAAAGGGCGATGGCGCACCAAACCAGCGGCAACGCCTCGCGCAGAAAGTTCACCGGACGTCCGATATTTCGTACGTTATGAAGGAGCCCAAGGGTCATGACCAGAAGAAGGACGCTGAAATAGGTGGCATTTTTGTAGTCGATGATGATGCTGTTGATCGGATGCGCCGCGAAAAGAACAACGGTCAGAAATGCCGTCGGTTTGTCTTTGAGTAGGGCCGTCAAAAGCTGATACATGGCCAGACAGCTCAGGTAGAAAAATGCCAGGTTGACCAGGTGATAGCCCGCGGGTTGATCCTTAAAGAGGGAATGGTTGAGAAATAAAAATACACGCTCAATGGGTCTGAAGTAGTCAAGTTTAGGCCCTTCTTTTGAGAAATCGTAGCGCAGAAATTCAGGGCTTGAGATGTTGGGGTGCTTGATAAGCATCGGGTAATCGTCCATCAGAAAACCGTTGTTAAAGCTGTTGCTGTAGCTGGCGAGGCATAACAGGGCAAGGACGACGGCGACAAACAGGGGATGTAGATTGCGGATGGATCGGGCGATTGATTGAGGAGTGGAAGAAGTCATTAAATTAGGGGACACCTAAGCTTTATTCTCGATGGGTCTCCAATCCGTAAACACCGGATCAAAGCCTTGGGTTTTGACCATCGCAACCACTTCTTGAACGCTACGTTTGTCTTCGGTATCGAATTGCGGGTCTTGGTCGCGTTCTTCTTTGATGGTATAGCCGCCGACCGCGGTGTTGGAGCCGGCGGAGATCTTGGTCACACCAATGCCTAATAAACGATCGCGTAATCGGGCCTCTTCGCGAGTGGAGAGATTGATGCCCACGCGGGGGAAAAGGATGCGCGTCATGCACAGAATTTTGATGAAGGTTTTATCATCCACATCGCACAGCGCGAATTCGCGGCCCTTGATGGTGCGCAATCGCGGGAATGACAGCGAATATTCGACACCTGGAAATGCCTTCTCCATTTCTCGTAAATGAGCATAGAGCTCGAATACGTCGCGGGCGACCTGGCTTAATCCCAAAAGAATGCCCATAGAAATTTGACGCATGCCGGCGGCGGCCGCGCGGGCCGGTGTTTCCCGGCGGTAATCATAATTCTTTTTATAGCCGGATAAATGCACCTCGGCGTATCGTTCGCGGTCGTAGGTTTCCTGATAAATGGTGACTCCATCGACACCGGCTTCGAATAATTCTTTATATTCACTCGTCAGCATGGGGTGGACTTCAATGGAAATGCCCTGGAAGAATTCGCCGGCGATGCGCGCGGCGTCTTTCAGATAAGACACCGGCGTGAATTTGTAGGATTCGCCGGTCAACAGGAGGATATTACGTATGCCCGTCGCGTGGATCGTTTCCATTTCCCGACGGATCTCATCGCTTGTCAGTTTCACGCGTTCGATCTTGTTTAAGCTGTGAAATCCGCAGTAGCTGCAGTGGCTTGAGCAATAGTTCGAAAGATAAACCGGAGCGTAAAGCGCGATCGTGCGGCCGAAGTTTTGTTCGGTTATGCGTTTGGCTTCGCGGGCGAGTTCTTCAAGGAACTCGGGACGGTTGTCGGTGAGGGTTTTCTGGATTTGGGTCAGTGATATCATATGAAAATCTTTGGGAGCACATGAACACAAGGCCCAGGCGCACAGGAGGAACACAGGTCTTATAAGTTCACATGTGCTCTTTGTGCTCCTGTGTTCTTGTGCGCCAATAATCGTTTAGAACGCTATGTGCACGCTTGCTATTCTTCAAACAAAAATCCCGTTAGCGGCGACGATGCATCCGCAACCGATTTTTGCTGAGGTAACCCGCTAAGATAAGCCAACCGGCCCGCTTTGACTGCGAGAGAGAACGCCTCGGCGATCGCGGCCGGATGCAAAGCGGTCGCAACTGCAGTATTAGCCAAAACCGCGGCGGCGCCCAATTCCATGGCCTCAGCCGCCTGCGACGGCGCGCCGATGCCGGCATCCACAATAATGGGGAGTTCGATCTCATTAATGAGAACTTTAATAAGCTCGCGCGTTTTTAATCCCTGATTACTGCCGATAAAAGATCCCAGCGGCATGACCGCGGCCGCGCCAGCTTTCACCAATTCACGTGCGACATAAAGATCGGGCGAAACGTAGGGGAGAACAACAAAACCTTCTTTGGCGAGAATTTCGGTGGCCTTGATGGTTTCCTGATTGTCCGGCAGAAGATATTTGCTGTCGTTGATGACCTCGATCTTGACCCAGTTGCCCTGGCCGGAGGACTTGGCAAGCCTTGCGATGCGCACGGCTTCCTGGGCGTTGCGCGCGCCGGAGGTATTGGTCAAAAGTGTGACCGTCTTGGGGATGTACTCTAATATATTGTCTTGGTGGCGCTCAAGATCAATGCGGCGCAGGGCCACGGTCACAATTTCTGTGCCGCTGGCAAGGATGCTTTCTTCAAGGTCGGATTTGTTCTTGAATTTACCGGTGCCTAGAAGGAAACGATTCGCGAACGTTTTGCCCGCGATCGTAAGCGGAGAATCATGGATTGGTATAGTTGGAGTGTTCATAAGATTTTAGGGTACACAAGAGCACAAGTCACAAGTACACAGGAGGAACACAAGATGTACAAGTTCACATGTGCTCTTTGTGCTCCTGTGTTCTTGTGATCTTGTGTTCGCTTGCAGTTAATACTCTTATCCCCCGCCCACAAACCCCACCAATTCGATCGTATCGCCGTCCGCAATGGATCGTTGCGCCCAATTCGAAGAGCTGATGATCTCGCCGTTGACCTCGGCGATCACGTGTTTTGGGTTTTTGCAGTACTGGCTGACCAATTCCTGAAGGAGAACGGGATCGGAATATTGTTTTTGTGTTCCATTGATCGTGATGTTCATGGGATTTCCTCTGAAAATAAAGATAATGTGTTTCGTGAAAGTAGACGTCATTCTAGGATAATTCGCCGGAAAATGCAAACATTGCATTTTTACGCAAGTCTTTGTGTGATGATGATATTGATGCCTGCAGTAACCTACGAGGTTACTGCAGGCCAAAGGAGGAAAAAAATCCGTGCATTTCAAAAACGTTATGATAATATATCCACCATTTGAATGCTCCCGAACAGGGAGCTGAAAATAGTGAAATAATCATAGAAATCAAAAGTCGTTTATAGTATAAACAATTTGTTTGTTAGGCGATCAACAAGACCCCCACGGGGGCACGTACGTGGCCTTATAAAGCGCGCTGATTTGCGCTGATGAAGGATGCGCGGCTAACGCCAACCTTCCTCGATCCCTCGAGGCAAGCCGTGGTCCAAGTTACAAGGAGTATCAATGGACAACACTGGGCACACGTCATCCAACAAAGTTTTCGGTTTCGAGCTGTTGCTGGATCTCTACGACTGCAAACCGGGCGCTTGCGACGATCTCGCGCTCAACTACCAATTTCTGGATGAGATCGTTGGATTCCTCGGCATGGAGAAACAGTCGCCGCCGAGCATTTTTCGAAGCGATGAGACGCGCTTTCCGGACAAGGCCGGCCTTTCCGGCTGGGTGCCTTTGATCGAAAGCTCGATCGTCGTTCACACATTGACCCCGAAGAATTTTATTTCCGTGGATATTTACTGCTGTCGCGAGTTCGATCTTAAAAAGGCCGAAGAGTTTTGTGCCCGTTTCTTCAGCCCCAAGAAGATCGAAACGCAATTCATCGAACGCGGCAAATCGTATTACAAAGATGAAGCTGCGGCCGTCAAAGTAAAAGAGTTTGCGCACAGGTAAAGTGTGTTTATAATATGTCAATTTCTGGAGAGGGATTAGTGTGTTTATCTAATCCCTTTCTTTATTTAAGAATTAGAAAGTGGATGGGAGATGGTTGATAGTTGATGGTAACCATCATCCATCTGCGATCCACCATCAACAGCTATTCATATGCCTTACACCACCAACGACATCAAATCCATCGAAGCCTATTGGCAGAAGTATTGGGAAGATCACAAGACCTTCCAGGTTCAATTCGACCCGGCCAAGAAGAAATATTATGTCCTGGAGATGTTCCCTTATCCGTCGGGAAAGATCCATATGGGACACGTGCGCAATTACACGATCGGGGATGTGATCGCCCGATACAAAAAGATGCGCGGGTTCAATGTTCTGCATCCCATCGGTTATGACGCCTTCGGCCAGCCAGCGGAGAATGCCGCCATCAAACACAAGACCGATCCCGGCGAGTGGACGTACCGCTGTATTGATCTTATGCACAATGATTTTAAGCGCATGGGATTCTCTTATGACTTTTCCCGCGAATTTTCCACCTGCGATGCCGAATACTACAAATGGAACCAGTGGATCTTTTTAAAGATGGCCGAAAAGGGTTTGGCTTATAAAAAAGCCTCGCCGGTCAACTGGTGCCCGAGCTGTGCGACCACGCTCGCCAATGAAGAAGTCATTAATGATGCCTGCTGGCGCTGTAAGACACCCGTCGTTCAGAAAGACCTGGAACAATGGTATCTGAAGATCACGCAGTATTCCCAAGCGCTGTTGGAAGATCTCAAGAAGCTCGATCAATGGCCGTCGCGCGTGCGGGCCATGCAGGAGAACTGGATCGGCAAGAGTTTCGGCGCGGAGATCTATTTCAAACTCAAAGATTCTTCCCAAACCATTAATGTGTTTACGACCCGGCCGGACACGATTTTTGGCGCAACTTATGTTGTCTTGGCGCCGGAACACCCGCTGGTTGCGCAATTGATCAAAGGAAAGAAAGAAGAATCCGCGGTCAAGGCCTTCATCGAGAAAACAGCCAAGTTAAGCAAGAGTCTGCGCGCTTCCGGTGATGAGCGCAAGGACGGTGTCTTTACCGGAAATTATGCCGTCAATCCGGTCAACGGCCGCGAGATCCCCATTTGGGTCGGCGATTATGTTCTGATGGAATACGGTACCGGCGCCATCATGGCTGTCCCGACGCATGACCAGCGCGACTTTCTCTTCGCCCGCGAGCACAAACTTCCCATGATCGTCGTCATCGAAGACCCCAAGAACCCCGGCATCAAACCTGAATCCATGACGGAGGCGTTCGTCGATGAAGGCAGACTAGTGAATTCCAATCAGTTCGAGGGCATGCCGAACGTGGAGGCCAAGGCCAAGATCACCCAATGGATGGCACAAAACGCGATGGGCAGACAAACCGTGCAGTGGCGCCTGCGCGACTGGCTGATTTCCCGTCAGCGATATTGGGGGACGCCTATCCCGATGATCTATTGTGGTACTTGCGGCATCGTTCCTGTTCCTGAAAAAGATCTGCCGGTTGAACTGCCCAAGAACGTTCAGATCACCGGCGAAGGCGGAAGTCCGCTGGCCAAGTGCGAAGAGTTTGTTAACGTCACGTGTCCCAAGTGCCAAAGCAAAGCCCGACGGGAAAC
>CAZLRE010000010.1:11274-16755 GCA_964561885.1 uncultured Planctomycetales bacterium
AGACCACCTGCCCCCGATGCAACGCTCCGGCGCGACGGGAAACCGACACCATGGCGACATTCTTTGATTCCTCATGGTATTTTCTGCGGTTTTGTTCCGCTCACAATCATAAGGAAGTCTTCAATAAAGAAGAAGCCGCGTACTGGATGAAGGTCGACCAATACATCGGCGGCATTGAGCATGCGATCCTGCATTTGCTGTATTCACGGTTCTTTACAAAATTCTTCAAGGATCTCGGACTGGTCTCTTTTGATGAACCGTTCGAGCGTCTGTTGACGCAGGGGATGGTCTTGAAAGACAGTGAGGTCATGTCCAAGTCGCGCGGCAATACCGTTGATCCTGACGAAGTCTTAAAAGAATACGGCGCCGACACGCTGCGGTTGTTCATACTGTTTGCAGCCCCGCCGGAAGATCAGCTGGAATGGAACTCCGGCGGTCTGGAAGGTTCATGGAAATTTTTAAACCGCATTTTTAGGATGGTCGAAGACCGTTTTGATCCCAAAGTTGCCCCCTCAGCAGGCGATCTTAAAGACAAGAATGATAAAACGCTCGAGTTCGAGCGCAATAAGGCCGTCAAATCGGTTGAGATATCATTTGAGCAGGGGCATAAGTTCAATACCGCCATCAGCCATATCATGGTGTTGGCCAATGCCATTGATAAATATCCCTATGCTCAGGGATCAGAACCGTTGCGTCAGGTGCTGTTGAACAAAGCCATTGAAACTTTGGTGCTTTTGATCGCGCCTTTCGCTCCGCACATGGCCGAAGAACTTTGGCAGATCATGGGTCACAATGAAACGGTTGCCAAAGCCGGATGGCCGGCGTATAGTGAAGACGCTTTAAAGCAGGACACTGTCACGATCGTGGCCCAGATCAACGGCAAGGTGCGCGGGCAGTTCGAAGTGGCGCTCAATGCCCCGGAAGCCGACCTGCGCGCCTTGATCCTTTCCGACGACCGGGTCAAGGTCTATGTGGAAGGCAAAGAGATCAAAAAGTTCATTGTTGTGCCGAATAAACTCGTGAGCATCGTTGTATAAAAAGCGCCCCAGTTCCCCAGTCACCAGAGACCCGGCCGGGTTTTTCTGGGATGCTGGAGACCGGGGAACTGGAGACTCTTAACCATGCGCTATCCATCCAAACATTCTGTTTTTTCTTTTCGGTTTGCGTCGGGCTTTACCCTCGTGGAAGTCATGGTCGTTCTCATCATCATCGGCGCAATCTCCGCTTTGGCTCTGCCTAAATTCACACGGTCGGTCGCCATCGCCAAAGAGCGCCGGGCCCTGAATAATCTTTATTTGATCCACGGCGCTAACATTACATATCAAAAACATAACGGTAGCTACTGGCCGCCGAGCGGTCCGGCTCAAAATCTTGCGGCAATTAACACGAATCTAGCCATCAACATTTTGGCCGATGGTGATACGTATTCCTGTAGTTATGTCGCTTCTTCCTATCAATGCACAGCGCAATTTGACAACGCTGCTTATACTTTGCGATTAACCTCGGCGGCTATTGCCGAAGGCGTCAATCCCTGTTGTTCTGCCGGAGCGTGTCCGCTCACGACCGCATGTTAATAAAATTATTTGGTGCATAGAGTTTCATGAAATATTACGCCGACCTTCACATCCATTCCCATTATTCCCGAGCCACGAGCAAGGACCTTAACTTGGAACATCTGAACCTTTGGGCGCAGCTCAAAGGCATTCAAGTCGTCGGCACAGGGGACTTCGTTCATCCCAAATGGATGGCCGAACTAGAGGAAAAACTCGAGCCGGCCGAAGAAGGATTTTTCCGTTTAAAGAAGCAGTACGCCAAGGCAACACAGTCCTTTGTCCCGGATTCATGCCAAGGCGAAGTGCGTTTCATGCTCACCGTTGAGATATCGAATATTTATAAACGCCATGATAAGGTGCGCAAGGTCCATAATTTGATTTGGGCGCCTGATTTTCAGTCCGCTAAGAAGATACAGGCCAAATTAGGGACGATCGGCAACATCAAATCCGACGGGCGTCCGATCCTCGGACTTGACTCCAAAGACCTTTTGGAGATCACCTTGGAGAGCCATCCGATGTCATTGTTCGTTCCAGCCCACATCTGGACGCCTTGGTTTTCCGCGCTTGGCTCCAAAGGCGGGTTTGACAGCATGGAGGAGGCCTTCGGCGATCTCAAAGACCACATCTATGCCGTTGAGACCGGATTGTCCTCCGATCCGCTGATGAACTGGCGTTTAAAGCAGTTGGATAATTACGTGCTTGTGTCGAATTCGGACGCGCATTCCGCGCCCAAGCTCGGACGCGAGGCGAATCTTTTTGATACCGAATTCAGTTACCGCGGCATTCATGACGCGCTGAAAGATAAGAATAACCGCGGACTGGTCTCAACCGTTGAATTTTTCCCCGAAGAAGGTAAATATCATTATGACGGCCACCGCGACTGCAAGACGCGTCTTCATCCGACGGAAACGATCAAGAACAAAGGCCTGTGTCCCGTTTGCGGCAAGCCGGTGACGGTCGGTGTCATGGCACGCGTTGAAGAATTGGCTGACCGTCCGGAAGGCGAAAAAGCGCCGCGTTTCCGTCCATACAAAAGCGTTATTCCTTTGCCTGAGATCATTGCCGAGGCCAAAGGCGCCGGCGTTAACACGAAGGGTGTTCAGGAATCCTATCAGCAGATGCTGGATTCTGTCGGCAGTGAATTTTATATTTTGATGGATGCGCCCATTGAAGAGATCCGCAGGAAATCCGGCGAGGTCATGGCGGAATCGATCACGCGCATGCGCGCGGGCGAAGTTTCTATCGCTGCCGGTTATGACGGAGAGTTCGGCGTCATCAAGATCTATTCAGAGAAAGAACGCAAAGCCATTGAAGGCCAGTTGGCACTGTTCTAATCGGAAAGACATGAACGCGCGTGTCCTTAAGATTTGGTTTTTGATGTGTTGTTGTCATGTTTTTGCGGCGCTGGCCCTTCCTTTGGTCAGGGACAATTGGACGGCCGGCACACTCGTTGTTTATTTGACCACGCTGTTATTGGCCGATGCCGGTTTGCCGGGATTGGTTCTTCCTCCGCCGGGATGCGGCTGGGAATCACCAACAATTTTAGGTTGGATAGCAGGGGTTTTAGTTTGGTTGTTTCTATATTTTGGTTTAGCGTGTTTGGCTGTTCGATTTCTGAAAGTTCGTCGTGAATTTAAGTGAGAAAATATTATTAAGATTTTGCAAGGAAGACCGCGAGACCTCGAAGGCATCCTATCGCGAAGAATATAGCGATGAGGCCCCCGTGGACACATTAAAGTATCTCGATCCGGAGATTGTCCACCGTATTCAGGGAAAAACGGTCTGTGATTTCGGAAGCGGGGCGGGTTTTCAGTCGGTCGCCATCGCCCGCGCCGGCGCCAGATTTGTGATGGGCATCGAGAATAACGATGACCGCATCGATTTTTCAAGGAAACTTGCGACACGCCATAACTTGGGCGACCGTGTGAATTTCCGCACCGAGGTGGATGACGAGAACCGCGGGAAGTTCGACCTTGTGCTATCGCAGAACAGCATGGAACATTTCAATGATCCTGTAACTGTGATGATGTCGATGAAGTCGCTTCTTGGGCCGGACGGCAGATTGCTTATCACCTTTGGCCCGCCGTGGTTCGCTCCATACGGAAGCCACATGTATTATTTTACCAAGCTGCCGTGGGTGCATTTGATCTTTCCGGAGCGCGTGGTCATGGCGGTGCGGTCGCGTTTCCGCCGGGACGGCGCTGTCCGTTATCAAGAGGTCGAGGCCGGTCTCAACAAGATGTCGGTCGCAAAATTTGAAGAGATTGTCAAAGCCTGCGGTTTAAAAGTGGTTTATAAGCGATACGACTGCGTCAGGGGTCTGAATTTTCTAGGTGCAATTCCAGTTGTCCGGGAATTATTCATCAATCACATCACATGCATTTTAGCCAAGGAGTCAACCATATGATCCGATCGGTCCTTTTGATCGTCCTGTTGTTTGGGTTCAATGCGCCGCTTTATGCCGCCGAACCCACGGAAGAAGAGAAAGAAGTCATCACGCAGAAGATCAACGACGCAGTTTCCTCTGCCGAGTCGTGGCTTGCCGTTATTGACAGCGGCAAATATCTGCAAAGTTGGGAAAACGCAGCCCAGTTCTTCAAAGACAAAGTTCCGGACAGCCAGTGGGAAAGCACCCTGCGCCAGGTGCGCGAACCGCTCGGAGAGATGACATCCCGCGAGGTGGCCAACGTCCAGTATTTGACGTATATCCCCGGCGCGCCCAAGGGAGAGTATGTCGTCATTCAGTTTAAGACCGTGTTCACCCGCAAAGGGGCCGGTGTTGAAACCATAACCCCCATGCTGGAATCCGACGGAACGTGGAAGGTGTCGGGGTATTACATTAAGTAAAAAGAGTTAAGAATTAGAGAGTTAAGTGGTATGGCGGTAGGGCAGCAAAAAAACATTTTGAGAGAAGACAAAAGACATGAAATTCTAAAAACCAGATGAACATCTGTCGTTTTTATTTTTACACCTCTTTTAACGCTTAACTCTATTTATTATGTCCAACACCGCTCAACTCAACCCCGCCCAAACGCGAGCCGTTGACCACAACGGCGGACATCTTCTGATCATTGCCGGGCCAGGCACCGGAAAAACCCACACCCTCACACAGCGCATCAGCCGCCTCGTTTCTTCGCTTAATTCCGGCGAGAAGATCCTCGCCATCACATTCACCAATAAAGCCGCCAATGAAATGCGCGAACGACTTCGTTCAGCGGCCGATGGACCCGCTGTTCCTATCACTGTCGGGACATTTCATGGTTTCTGCCTCGGCCTTTTGCGCCAGTATATCCAGCACACCAATCTGCCCGAGAGTTTTCGCGTGGCGTCACCCGATGAGATCGCCGCTTTGCTTAAGTCGACTTGGGACATTCCGGCCAAAGACCTCAAGGTTGTCTTGGATGAGATCTCCCGCTGGAAATCGTTCAATTTTAATCAGGGCAAACCGCCGAGGCTCAAAGAGTACAACGACATTTTGCGCGGCCGCGGCCTTATTGATTTTGACGATCTGATCAACAGCGCGCTTATCCTTTTGTCGAACAGCGAAAAGGCCGCGCGCGAGATCCGCCGGACGTACCGTTTCGTGTGCGTCGATGAGTATCAGGACCTCAACGCCGTTCAAAATGCGTTCCTTAAAGAGCTGGTCAAAGACGGCGTGCAGCTGACCGCTATCGGAGATCCGAACCAGGCGATCTACGGATTCCGAGGCAGCGACGTGAGGTTCTTTCATGATTTCGACCGTGATTTTCCGGGGGCGACCCTTCTGATGCTGCGGGAGAATTACCGTTCCACGGAAAATCTTCTGGCGGCAAGCCGGCAGGTCATATCCTGCAGCCGCGACCGGGCGCCGGAACTTGCGGCCATCGCGCATATTCACACGCAGGGCCGGCTGGTGGTGCATGGATCACCGACGGACAAGGCCGAGGCG
>CAZLRE010000011.1:0-15646 GCA_964561885.1 uncultured Planctomycetales bacterium
GCGCGCGCCGGAAAATGACCCGTCCCTTAAGAACGGGACCTCCGCCCCTAGACTGCGCGCCAGCTCAGCGGTCTTGGCATTGTCCGTCGAGACAATAATCCTCTTTAAGTAACGCGACGCCTTGGCCCGGGCGATCGTGTATTCCAATAGTGGACGGCCGCCCACAATCGGCGACTCCCCTTTCACCGGAATGACGGCAATCACATTGAGTTTCTCAATGTCGATATTGTTTTTCCTGGCATTAAAGTTATTGACCTGATGTTCCTCGAGAATTCGAACAACGTTCGCGCAACGCTGGGGATTGCGGTCCTGATGAATGCCGTGGTGATGATAAACGCTCGCCGTCGGTTCATAGACAATGGTGTGTCCTGCCTTAAGGACCTTCTCGGCCCACAAACGGTCTTCGATGTTGGTGACTTTGTCATCAAAGGGGATTTTCTGCCAGACATCTCGGCGGATGGCGCTGTTGGCATTGTGAAAGAAACTGTCTTTGAGCTGCACGCGGCGGTCAAGCCCGAAGGTGATCAACAGATCGCGCTTGTCGAAATCCGATGAGAAGGACATCGGCTCCTGCCGTCCGTAAACACCGGCAACGCTGGCGTCCTTGAAATTCGTGATGAGATTCGAAAGCCACTGACTGTTAACCGGAATGCAATGCGCGGACAAGCAGACCACGGATTCGCCGCGCGCTTCTTTGAACCCGGCGTTAAGCGCCTTGCCCGGAAGATAATCATCAACTTCCACAACCTTGACAGGGAACCGCTTGGCCTTTTCAACCGTTTTATCGGTGCTGTGATTGTCAACGATGATGACCTCGACATCTTTGCAGTCCTGATCGAACACAGCCTGAAGGCAAGATGTGATCCAGCGTTCTTCGTTCTTAGTTCTTATGATGATTGAAACCATATCTAATTTCTCTATATCCTATGCCTGAGTTAGTTTGCTTCGCTCCTCGCCGAAACTCAACGCAGGCTCGTCGCTCGCAATGACGTTTATCAGAATTTTATATTGACGCCAGAAAGAAATACAAATCAACGTCATTGCGAAAAGTGAGCCTGCTATTCAAAAGCTGCGAACGACGAAGCAAACTTACTCAGTCTTGTTAAACCCCCTTAACCGCAATCCAATTATTGTGCCTCTTCAAACTCTCGCTGACCGCTTCGATGACCGCGGTCGATACTAAGGCCTGCTGGAATGTCGGGCGAAGATCCTTGAGATGTTCAGGTTTCTGCACACCAGTCAAAATATTGCTCACGTCCGCGAAGAACTGATGAAAACTGCGCTCGCCGTACCCGCGGAACACCGTCTGTCCGGTTGTGTCCGGATACAGCTGGCTGAAATACGGATTAAAATCTTCAATACCATTCTCATCGGTCACGATCTGAACGCCCCGGTTCTTCTGGTCGCTGTCCACACGTCCGCGGGTGCCCACGACCGAGATCTTCTGGTCGGACATCGCAGATGAGCCGTTGGGATCGATCCAGTTGGTCGCGATCATGGACGTGAAGGTCTTTGACGTTTTGCGGTCTTCCCATTCAATGACCACCTGCACAGCGTCGTAGGTGTTGATGCCCTGACGGGACAGCCAATTCTTCTGGGCGGTCGCGATCACCCTCACCGGTTTAGCGCCGGTGGCAAAATAGATGAGATCCACATAATGAACGCCGAGATACTGAAAGATATTCGTCTTTGATGCCCACGACCGGAACATTTTTTCAGGGATCAGTTTGCGCTGGCTATAGGCAACATTGATATAAAGCACTTCCCCGATCTTGCCGCTTGAAATGACTTCCCTGAGTTTAAGATTCGCTTCATCATAACGCTTGTGAAATTCAACAGCCCCGTAAACACCGGCTGCGCGCACCGCTGCGGTCATGGCCTTGCCTTCCCTGACCGTCGGGGCCAAAGGCTTCACCACCATCACATGCGCGCCGAACTTTGTCGCTTGGGCCACGACGCTGGCGTGCAGATGGTCCGGCACAGCCACGATGACCGCATCCGGACGGTACGACTTTAAAGCTTCTTTATATGATGATGCCCCGAGCCCTGCCTTGGCAAAACCTTTCAAAGGCAGACGAAAACCCATGCGCCTTGCAAGCTCAGTGTTCTTGCGTTCAACCGCCTTGACGCTCGCGTGGGATGTGGCCACAACACACACGCTGTCGATGAGACCTCCGCGGAATACTTCATACAACGAGGGCAAAACTGTTCCGAATCCGTCGGTCCCGCGTCCGCACACATACATGCCGGCGCCGATGACTAAAACTTTAAGTTTCATAAAGACCTCTTTGGAAATGACAAAGGGCAAAATTCAAATATCAAATTAAATTCAAAAAATAAAACTCAAATCAACAAACATAAAGTTAATCGAACACTCACCGATTTGTCATTTGTTCTTTGTTATTTCCTTTGCCATTTGTCCTTTGTTATTTGTCATTGCATAACTTATCCGATAATCTTTGCGCGCCTCCATCCCGGCCAGGACATACTCGGCGATCTTAAGGTCTTCTTCTTTCTTGATAATGATGGACGTCAACTTGCTCACCGGGTAATAACCGACCTTCCCGCACAAGATCGCATGGCCTTCTGTTTTGAAATGCTCAACGAACGGCCGCGCCCGCCACATCATGACCGAATAAACGAACAGACCGACAGGTTTAAGGTCCTGCGTCTGGGCGAATATCTCCTGCTCCTTAAAATTGAGCGGCTTGCCATCCAAAAGCGCATGGACCTGTTCGCTGCGCACCGTGATCAAACTGTCCAGCTTCTCCTTGATAAAATATTCAACGACACCGCGCACTTCCTCCCCGGTCTGCAAAGGCGAGGTGGGATTGACCCACGCCACAATATCACAGGGGTACTTCAGGATAAAATCATTGACCACGGTATCCGACTTAGCCGTGGATGTGGCCAGGTCCGCGGGGCGGTGATAGAACTCGGCGCCGTATTCTTTGGCGATCGCCCGGAACGCCTCATCCTCGGAATTCAGAACGATCCGGCTGAAGACTCCGGAAGCCTTGGCAGCTTCGATCGCGTAAGAGACCATGGGCCGGCCGTTTAACAGGGCCAGGTTCTTGGCCTTCAGCCGCGTGCTTCCCATGCGCGCCGGGATCATGGCTATGATTTTAGGTTTGGAAGGCATCGTTATATATCAAACTTCCGTCATTGCGAGGCCCGTCATTTGGGCCGAAGCAATCTTATAATCTGAGTAAGTTTGCTTCGCTCCTCGCTTAATGAAACACAATCGTCGCTCGATCCAGCTTCTTTACAACAGCTTAAAGGAGAGCTGGAATCGACCCTCTGGGTCGCAATGACGACTATTTAGAATATTTCCACACCATCTAAATGTGGCTTATTTTTCAGATCAATAGGTTTCGGCAGATCTCCTTTGACCAAACGCTCAACGAACTCCGCTATGGTCAATGCCTCGCCTGTTTTAAACACATGCCGCTCAAAGAGATCACCGACGATGGTCGCGTTCAAATGGTTGTCGATGATCCACTTTAAACCCGCTCCAAGGCCGCGACGCTCTCCAATATAGTACACCGAATCCACATGCGCAAATCCTTTATCCTGCCAGGCCGGCCCCTCGATATGGACGTAACGGTTGCTTGGATCATACTGCACAACAGGGATCCCGTTGATAAGCGCCTCTTCAATGGTCGTCGAAGAAAAGCTCACCAGAAGGTCCATGATCTTCAGATAATCGGCAAAACCGCCTTCGGTGGCAATAACATAATGATCGCCTTTGGGCAAGAGCGCTTTAAGCTGGCTGGTCGACAGATACGAATAAGGCCTGAAACGGATGATCAAAAAGATCTCCGGTATTGTACGGGCCTCCTCGATGAGATCGCTCATGTAAGCCACATACTCATCGAGCGTTTCGTAAATATAAAAACGGTTGGAACCCCTCTGCTTGGGTGTCCCTGCGTGGACAACGATCTTCTTGCCCTGGGATCGGGGATACATTTTTAGTTGCAGGGTTTCTTTCTGAGAACGGTCGACTCTCGGGAAAATGATCGGTTCGATCGCATAATAGCTGCCCCGGCATCCCATAGCGCGGACATGCTCAACAGCCCACGGGGATTGCAAAGGATGGTAACGATAATCGGTATGGACCAATCCCCTGCCGTGGTCGAACCATTCCATACGGTCAAAACGGTTCTTGGGCGGAACATGCGAACCGTGCGAGATCAACACTGATGGAATATGCATGGATTGCGCAAGCTCACCCAAGGCATAAGAAAAATCCCTCGCCACATGGGACAGGACGACCGTAGGTTTGAACCGGTCAAAGAATTTCTTGAGCGATGCGGTCTGTTTGTTCAATCGGGTCAATTGCGGACCATAACCCTGTTCGATCTTGCGCAAAACAATGGAGGAAAGATCACACCCGCGATAAACGCACAGCTGTTTCTTGGTGCAAACGTCCATGAACTTCCTCATCGACTCCGAATAAGACTTCTTAAATTCACGGTCAGCGGAAATCCCGAATTCACTCAAATGGATGTTACGCACGGGCAGACCGATCGAACCATCCGTCCATCGGGTGAATGTTTTCACGTCAGGAGCGATGTTCAAATGCTCCCACGAAGGGAACGCTTTGGCGATCTCGTCGAACCGGTACTTAAAGGAATAGTACAGGACTGCTGGCCGTTCGGACCTTTTGATCGACGCCAGTTCTAACGGGAAATAAAGTGCGCATACCAGCGCCCGCAGCCACTTGCGCAAAGGTTTGACCCTGGCCTCGCGCGGAACGTTCAAGACCGGCGACTGCACCTTGAGCCCTCCGGCGAATAATCCGGCAATATCGCCCAAAATCCTCTCCTGGGAGAGAAGTCCGAACCGGGAATAATCACTATTCGAGTAACGGCAGACAACGATCTCCTCGATCTGGTGTTTCGCACAGGCGTTAGCGATGACCTCGATCATTGAGATGACATATCCCAGATATTGACGCAAATAGAACGTAAGCGCATTAGTGTACGCATGCTGAATTCCGTGAGAATCAAGGATGTGAACGTTGGCATTGATCGCCTGGATGACCGCATCAACGCATTCCAGGCAACGTTCGTGCGATCCCCGCGATAAATACGGGACCGAGGTTTCAAAAGCGATCCCGTTTCTTAAAAGGACCTCGCTTGCCTCCGGCAACAGCGAAAGGACTTTGGCTTCGCCCTTGAAGACTTCGGAGCGTTCCTTTAACAAGAATTCAATTTCTTCTTTGAATTCTACGAGGATGAGCTTACGCGCCATATGTTCTTTCTCTATCGATCAGACAAATCATTTAAAACTTGATCTCCCTGCGGCTTCGATAAGCCCAGACAAACCCGACAAGCCATAAGATCCAGGCCGCCAAAGATACCCAGACTCCCGGCAGATAGGGGCTTGTATCGAAATACATTTCGACCTGATAATTTCCGGCGGGAAGGCGGACGCCTTTAAAAACCTCATTTGTTTTTACAATTTGAAGTTCCTCTCCTTGAGAATTTCTTGCCTTCCAGAACGGATGCCAGGCATCGGCTACGACAAGAAAACCGTCCGATAAACTGTTGTAATCAAAAGTCATTCGTCCGGAATGAAACTCTCTCAAGGCGACATTTCCCTTGTCCGGCCCTCCGGAGAGATCAAATTGATCTTCAGGGGCAATATACGCGGTCCCGCGGACCGGATGCTCAACTGGTCCGTTTAAGCTCTCTATTCGGTCAGCCAGATAGAAATACGGCCATGCGGCTGTGTTTTTATAAATATGAAGCTGCTCAAATTGCGCATAAGGCAAGATCGTCGGCGGAAGGTTCTCAATGATATTATCGGAATAGTAATATTTAACCGCAGCCATATCCAATAGATCGGAACTGACAAAGAATTCACCATAGTACAGCCGTTTATACCCAATCCCTGCTTCTTTAAGTATGCGCCCAATAAAATCGCCTTCTGCACGGGTTGTGAACGATTTGAACCCTGATATATTAAGTCCCGGCGGTTCTGAGTATCCGACCAAATTTTTACGCGGGCCGTGGTCATCGGCTGATTCCCATTTTTTCTTAAATCCCTCAACCGTCTTTTCCCATTTTAAGTATCGGAACAAATAAAACCGGTCCGTCGGCTCAAATTTAAGGCTTTGAACCTCGGGCCGCTCCCAGACCAAAGGCTGATTAGACAACGGATAAAAACTCCACGTTAACATGATGGCATTGATAATCAACACACCGGCGATCCAGAACTTTGGAAGTCCCGCTGCAAACCTCAGCCAGCGGTCTTTAATAAAAACCCCGGCTATCAACATGCTTGATATAAAAAACAAAAACCATTGAGGCCTGATGAGCTCCTGATAACGGTGGGCATTGTAAGACAACATATAAGAAAGAAGCTCTTTGGAATATCCCCCCATTTGGTCCGGCATTAGGCCAGGGATCCAGTGATCCGCGATCCAGAAATAGAACCCGGGGGCCAGCGTTGCGCCCATACACAATATCAGGGCGGCGCCGTAACACGTTGCTGTGATAGCTGCGATCAAAACCTGCAAGCGGCGGCAGAAACGATCGATCGAAAGAACATTATGAGAAGAAACCATCGAGACAAAAAGAATGATCATCAGCGTCTGAATAGAAAAGACGAACAAATACATCGTAAACAGCGTGGACGTTTTGCGGACGATAAACTGAAATACTTCTGCAAAAGCCGGGATCAATTTCCCATAAACAAGAATGCCATGGACAAAATAAACAATGAGCAGCGCCTTAAGGGCAAACTCCCAGAAACTTTCCGCCTTACGGCCGAGAAAAAATAGAAAACCAAAGACGAATATGACCGAAACACCCAAATGGTACGGAAGATAATTCATTGCGGCAAGATTATGATTAATGGGAATTGCAAAGAAAGGAATAAATCCGCAAAGGTAAGAAATCAACGACTTAAAATCTGGAATAAATTTAAGACCATTGAACAGGAAGAATTTCTCCCGGACATAACCGACCGTCATCTGATCCAGCCCGAAAGAATAAAAAACCCAGGCCCCCAGCAACAACACGCAGGGGACACACAAAACATGAAAAAATAAAAATTGCCGGGCAATGACCATCCAGTCCTTCTTGAAATAAGAAAGATAAAGCAAACTAAAAACAAACCCAAGCATGAGAAGCTGCGTTAACGACCATACATTTCCGGTGAACGCCACGCACCACAAAATAATAGCCCCATAAAAAATATGCACCCAGCGTGGTTTTTGATAATAATTAAATAACACCCACATAAATAAAGGGATCCCGGCGGAAAATGATATAAACGCCCGCGCATAGTGCTGAGCAGAGGCGTCAAAACTAAAAACACATAAAGGAGCCAAAAGAATAACCAACCAAAGATTGATCTGAGGAAGAAATCGGCGGACAAATAAAAGGAGTGTGATAACAACAGAAACATCCAGCAAAACAACAGACAAAGTATAGGCAAACTCCCTATTGGGTGTGATCCTTTCAAAGAATGTCAATAAAGACCACGGGTGCCACATCGCCGGGTCGGCGTAAAAATAAGAAATCCCAAGCCCTTTATCTGGTCGCCATCCGTTGGAAAATTTATTCCCAGCTGTATGATTAGAGACCGCAACCCAGTCTTCATGGATAAAAAAGTTATATCCTAGAAAGATCTTGTAGTAGCCTACGAAGACAATAAGAACGCTTAAAAATAAAGCCAATACCAAAGAAGAACGTTTCATTTTTTAATCCAGACCGAAAACCGGCCGTTAACTGACAGATTGACTGGGATCCCGGTATTTAAGGATCTTGGCAGGAACACCGCCCACAACAGCATAAGCAGGCACATCTTTGGTCACAACGCTTCCGGCGGCGATAACAGAACCGTCCGCGATCTTGACACCGCACTTAATAAAAACATTCGCCCCGATCCACACGTCGTTACCGATGACGATAGGCGCATATTTGACCGGCTGCTGAAAGATCGGAACGCGCGGGTCGCTGAAGGAATGTTCACAGCTGGCAATGACACAATTAGGACCGATCAAAACATTATCTCCGACCGTGATCCCTCCCCGCCCGTCTAAATAGGTATTGATGTTGACGGCCAAACGTCGGCCGACTTTAATACGACGCGAGAAAATAATATAAACCGACGGATAGATCAGAAGGTCCGGGCCACAGGCCCCGAAGATACACCGGTAAAACAATCCACGCAGCAGGAGACCTTCCGGTCCTGGAAATATACGCAAAAAGGCGCCGAGATAGATCTCAAGCAGATGGACGAGGACCGCGCCGAAACCGTTGCGCTTAATGAACGCCTGTGTTTCCCCTAAGAAACTCATTGCTTATCCTTGTTGGCTAAATGCGCCATCATACGGGTAAAATCATCGAATGTAGTCAAACGTCGGGACTGTGTGAAGGCCGCGAGTTTGACCGATTCGTTCCAATAACCTTGCCCTACAAGAATGTTGGCCTGCCAGACGGTATTATACATTCTATGAGGAAGTATCGTTTCCCAGAATCGTTTTCGTCCTGTCAACCATTCCAATATCCGCCATACAAACGCCGGCAACTGGATCGGCCGATAATCTTGACCATACGCCCGCGCAAAAGAAGCGCACATCTGGGCCACCGTTGGAGCTTCAACGCTGGGAATGTATAACTGTGAAGTTCCGCAATCTGCAGGCCTTCTGGAAACTTCCCGGATGAACCAGGCCATGTCCTCAACGTACATGCAGCTGATCCTGCCGGGCCAATTCAAACGCGCGAGCCATGAACCGCTTAAAACCAGCTTTCGCAATGACGTGTACAATCCTTTATCGATCGTGTCGGGACCCAAGACCCCGCAAACGCGCACGATCGATAACGCAAAACCGCTTTTCGCGGCCTGTCCGATCAAATAATGTTCGGTGGCAAGTTTCTTGCGGCCGTAAACATGATACGGCCTTCCGACCGAACTAACATCTTCTGTCATCGGACGCGATTGATCGATTCGCCCGTCGTTGACTGCGATAGAGCTTGTAAAAATAACATGTGCTCCCTTAGGCAATGGACCAATGGCTTCCAACAAATTCTTCGTTCCGACATCGTTGATGCTGTGATCAGGGCAGGATGTGTCCGTGCATGAGGCCAGATGAAAAACCATCTGCGGATACTTGGGCAAATTCTTTAAACCCTCGCCTGTCAGAATATCCGCTTCGCAAACAGTAAGCCCAAGACGTTTCAGATTCTCCCGTCCGCTTTTTTCTTTCTCAGAATCGCACACGGGACGCACAAGGCACACGATCTCAGAGCGGTCGTAACATTCGACGAGCTGGGCGATCAGGCGTCTGCCGATAAAGCCCGTCGCTCCGGTAACTAGGATCATAGAACTCCAAAATTTAAACCGACATCACATCGCCGTGATTCACTGATCGATCGAGCTCTGGGGAAGTTGCGCCGCTATTTCCCGCGGGCTGACCGGATTTTTCCAAGACGATCACGGCATAGGTGAAGACATCCATGATGCCAAAATAATAATCCACCATTTTCAGACCGCCCTGTTCATAGATCTGCCGCGCGTGTTCCTTGTTTCTCGGACGGCTGATCTCGGGCGGATGTAATTGCACGTTCTTTTTTAGAACATCGTTCAAAAGGTAATGCACAGCCTTCAGAAAGATAACGCTTAATCCATTCTCGGGCGGCACAAGAATGACCATTTTCCCGGAAGGCTTGAGGATGCGGTCGAATTCTTTAAGAATACGGCCGATCTCCTCCACAGTGAAATGTTCCATGACCCCCAAATTATAAATGCCGTCGAATGTCTCCGGCTGATAAGGGATATTAAAAATATCCCCGTGGGCGATGTCCCTGACCGTCGGATTCGTTTTCTTGTAGATCTCCAGCGCCTTGATCGAGATATCAAGCGCTGAAAGCCTGACCCAACGGGCCGCTCCCTGATCGACCTGCCCGCTTCCGCATCCGGCATGTAAAACCTTTGTGCCTCTGACAAAATGCTTGCGGATGAAATGATCCAAAATGCGGCGGATAATGAACACCCTGTAAAACACCGCGATCAGATCATAAAGCATGTTCTCGGACTTGCGTTCTTTGTTCCAGTAAACGTCCCATTCTTTCTGTACCTTCAGCGGACTGCGTCCCCCATCTGGAAGATAAGGGTCGTTAGTACCCAGGAACATTTTGAAGTCCGGCCGTAACGGCTCCGAATAAATGAAAGAATCCCGGCGCGTCCAAGTGCGCAAGCAAATACGCAGCAAGTGAAGGAAACTACGCATGGCCCCCTGTAGCGTCATCTTGGAATGACCATAGGTACGGGTCGGCAATTTGATAGCGAACTCTTTAACAGAAAAATTGTTCAAAAAGAGTATATAGAGACTTTCAAAGAAAAAGGAATACCCCGAAGACTGAACCAGATTGAAAACACCATGCGGGATTTGATGTAAATTATAAAGTCTGAAGGCGCCGGTGGCATCATAGGGCATTCTCAAGAGAGAATCCGTTAAAAAATGCCCAACATGAGTTAGGAATTTTCTGTAAAGGTTCCAGTCATTCAGACTGCCTTCCTCCATATAACGAGAACCGACCACAATATCGGCCTGATCGGAAAGTTTCAGAAAATCGTGGATATATTCAGGCGTATGCGAAAAGTCGCAATCCATGGTGATCAGGGTTTTATAACCGCGTTCATAGGCCCGGCGGATGCCGTCCTGATGGGCGCTGCCGATGCCGAGCTTCCCCGAACGGTGGATCACGCTCACACGCGGATCATCAGCCGCCAGCTCATCAAGGATCTTTCCTGTTCCGTCCGGAGAATTGTCATCGAGAAAAAGAATATCCATCTCCAGTCCCAGGGCTTTGAGCTGGCCGTAGATCGTCCGGACATTGTCCGCCTCGTTGTAGGTCGGTATAAAAACCAGGATCGTGTTATCGCTCATGACATTCCTTGCGGGCTTCAACTATAATGGAGATCAATTCTCGAAAGCTCACTGCCGGCTTCCATCCCGTTTGACGGGTCAGTTTGGAATGATCGCCGTAAAATTGTCTGGACCCCGATTTTTTCAGAAGCGCCGGATCTTCGCGCACATATCGCCTGTGATCAAGCCCCATACAGTCAAAGACACCCTTGGTAAATTCTCCGACGGTATGAAGCGAGCCGCTGGATACGATGAAATCATCCGCCTGGCGTGCCTGCAAAATCTTGTGCATGGCCACGACATAATCACCCGCGTAACCCCAATCCACTTTGGCCTTAAGATTGCCCAGGATGAGTTCTTTTTGCCGGCCTTGTTTGATTTTCCAGGCCGCGCGCACGATCTTTTGTGAAACGAACTGATCAGAGCGTAACGGCGATTCATGATTATAAAGAATCCCGACGCTGACAAAAATCCCGTAGTGATCACGATACAGCTGGCACAATTGCCGTCCCGCCGCTTTGGTCAAGCCATACGCGCAATCCGGGTTCATCGGTGTTGATTCGTTCTGACGCGCCGATAGTACGTTACCGAATATGTGCGACGATGCCGCGTAAAAAACCCTGCTGCGCAGGCCTTCAACACGCAAGGCTTCCAGAACGTTCCCCAGGCCTTCGACGTGAAGGGCAAAACTTTGTCTTAACAATTCAGACAGATCGCCTTGAAGATCTTCCGATGAATGATGATAAGCCGCTAAATAATAGATCTCATCGGGGTGATACTTCTTTAGAAAATCGCGAACATCTTTGGCGTTCAAAACGTTCAGCGGCTTTGTCCGTCCCGGCCCTGCCCCCTCGACCTTCTCCCTGCCGGCCCCGATCACGCGGTAATGCTTTTTCAGAAGATATTCTTTAAGATACGTCCCGTCCTGTCCCCGGCTTCCGATGATCAAAGCGGTCTTCATACCACGCGCGCGCTCTTGTTCGTATGGCGGACAGTCTCGATCTGCGGCAGCGGAAAGACCAAAGCGCCCCCGCCGTCCAGATACACCTGTTCCCTGTTAATGATGTTGTCCTTAAAATGCCAGGGTAAAACCAGGAAATACTCCGGGTCCATGGCCTTGGCTTCTTTCTCGGAAATGATGGGGATCGCGGTGCCGGGCGTGAACCTGCCGAATTTATCCGGATTGACCTCGGCAATGTAGGGAATGTCCTTGGACGTAAATCCGCAATACTGCAAGATAACATTGCCCTTGGTGGATGCGCCGTAACCGAAGATCTTCTCTCCTTTGGCGTTGAGCTCACGGACAAAACGGATCAGGTTATCACGCTGGAGGTTGACCCTTTCTTTGAATGCCGCGTAGGGCGTAAGCTGCGACAGGCCTTTGCGCTGTTCGTCGGCGAGAATGGAATCAACAAGGTCCGTGCGTTCGCGGTGGACTTTGCTGGTCTTTTTGGCAACGGTGAGGGCGAAACTTCCGCCGTTGGCCGCGTTAAATTCAACGTCAATGACCTTAAAACCGACGGCGTCTGCCATCCACTTGATCTGCTTGAACGCGTAATATTCCAGATGCTCGTGACAGACGGTATCGTAAGAATCTTTTTCAAGCATGGTGGGCATGTAACTTTGCTCGAACACCCAGATGCCGTCCTCATCAAGGACATCAAAGATCTCCTTCATAAAATTCGTGGGCGCCTCCAGATCGTAGAACATGGCAATCGAAGTGATCACCTTGGCCCTGGCATTCCCCAAATGCTTTCGCACGGCAGCAGCCGAGAAGAAATCCGGGATCAGTTCGATATGCCGGGGATAGTATTTCTTGAATTTAATGCCGGTCGGGTCAATGCCCACCAAACGAAGTTTGGATAACGGATAGGCCTGAAGCAGTGTGCTGTCGTTGCTGCCGATGTCAATGATCAGGTCTCCGGCGTTTAACGTCACGATATCAAGTATTTTCCTGACCCTGCCCCCCAAGTGCTCGACCATCGACTTATTGAGCCCGGAACGGTAACCGTAATTGTCTCCGTACATCTCATTAGCTTCGTAAGAATGACGCAATTGCAAAAGCCCGCAGCCTTTGCCCGCATCTTCAGAGCACTTAACAAGTTCGAGCGGACCTTTGGTGATGGCCTCTTCGGGAGATCGGGGAAAAACCCCGGTCAGGGTCTGTTGACCGAGGTCCAAAACAGGGACCAGGTGTTGGTTAGCGCAAATCCGGCAAGATTTGATTTCTTTGATCATAATGACGTCCAGAATATGTCCTGAAACTGTTAAGAATAATCCCACGCTTTGACAATTTTGTAAAGCTGGTTTTATTGACCTTTTGCCGAATCAGGAGCACGGCCAAGACGGTTCAGACGCCAGATTTACCGTCAGAGCGAAAGCTGTTGGCCTGATAGATGTTCGGATGTTCAACCATCCAGGTTTTAAGCTGGCTAACCATGCGTTTGATATCGGCAACTTTATAGTTCACTTCGCTGCGGCGGGAAATCAAGCTAAGGTCCACGCTCAAATGTCCATCCTGATGGATTTCCACATCCTTGCCAAAAACCTCCTTGATGGTTCTAAGCAGATCGTACTTGGATATTCTCTGGGAACACAGATGATACACTCCGGAAATATCGCTCTCACAAACAAACGCAATGAATTTGGCCAGCTCCAGCGTGGTCACCCCGCTCCAGAACACCCTGGTGAACCCTTGAACATCGCGGGTCTGCGACAAAAACCAGGACATCAATCCGCGGGCATTGACAGGATCAGGCCCGATGATGGATGTGCGCACCGTCAGATGCGGCGGATGAACGACCTCTCCTGAACGTTTGCTTTTACCGTAGATGTCATCGGCATCAGGCGTGTCCACTTCACTATAATGACCTCTGTCGCCGCGAAAAACCCCGTCGGTGCTGATATGGATGAGCCGGCTGTCATCATTGACCGCATCAAGGACCATAGCGATCTCATGCGGCAGGCGTGAATTGACCGCGCGCATCATCTCATCACCCTTTTGGGGATCGTTGATGGCGGCGCAATTGACGACAACACATGGCCGGTGACGGGTTATCAGATCTTTCAGTCGAAGTTGATCGGTCAGATCGAGGATCTCAAGGCCTTCATCAAGGACCGCAAAACCCGTGGGCTTGCGCGCCGCAAGCACAACGCGGGAACCATGCTTTTCCTTCAAATAACATCCGGTCAAATGTCCGAGCATTCCGCCCGCGCCCAAAATTACAATTGTCATAGTAACCACGTATGGTCGATGGTGGATGGAAGATCGTTGATGGTTGCCATCTTCCATCAACAATCATCCATCTACAATATTATGATTTACTTCGGTTCAATGATCTTTGGTTCGGGTAAGGGAACAATGAAACGCCCGCCCCGACGGACAAATTCCGCTTCCTTCTTCATGACCTCTTCAAAGAAATTATAGGCAAATAACAACGCGTAATCCGGCTGTTCATCGCGCAGTCTCTGCGGAGGGACGATGGCGTTATGCATGCCGGGAATAACACGGCCCTGGCGCTCGGATGATTCATCCGTCACATAGGGGATTTCGTTTGTCCCGAACTTGCAGAAATTCAAATGCACCGAGGCCCGGCCTGAAGCGCCGTAACCGACGATCGTCTTGTTCTTTGCCTTCAGCTCAAAGACCAGACGGATCAGATCATCCCTCTTTTGATAAACCGTGCGGCCGAACTTAAGGAACGTCTCTTCCTTATCGAGTCCCGCCGCCTTTTCTTCATTTAAAAGCCTGTCGAGCTCAGAGGCTTTGGAATGACGGCCCTGGCCTTTTTTCTGGGCGTACACCCGGATGGACCCGGCGTGGATGGGAATGCGCTTGGCGTCGAAGATCTCCATATCATGAAGGCTCATCAAAACCCCGAGCGCTGTGAGCGAATGATGCATCATGTGCTCATGATAGATCATGTCGAACTGGCAGCCCTCCAGGAGCGACAAGAGATAATGCACCTCGAAGACAAAAACACCGTCGGGCTTAAGAAGCTCCCTGATCGCGCGCATCGGCCCGTGCATGTCATCAATGTGGGCGAACACATTGTTCGCGCAAATCAAAGACGCCGGCCCGTAAACACGCTTGGCCTGCGCCGCGGTCGCGGCATTGAAAAAATCGTTAACGACGGTGCACCCTTTGGCCGTTGCCAGTTTCGCGATGTTGACCGCGGGCTCGAACCCGACCGCCTTGACCCCGAGATCACCGAACGGTTTTAAAAGAACGCCGTCATTGCTGCCGAATTCCACCACAAGATCGCCCTTGGAAAGGAACCGTTCGCTCATGGCCTTGGCATATGCGGCAAAATGCGAAGTCAACGTGACCGTGGTAGAAGATGTGTACCGGTAATCCCGAAAAAGCACATCCGCCGGAACGGTCTCAAGGATCTGCACTTCCTTACACTTGCGGCAGAACACAACGGTCAGCGGATAAAGCTTTTCGGCGGGTATATCCTGGCTCTTGATAAACCCGCCGGCCAATGGCATCTGGCCGAAGTCCAGAAATTTGACCAGGTCTTTCGATGAACAGATACGGCAGTTGTCTCTTAACGTGTAGTACATCATTTATGCTTGCCCGGATGTTTGGCTGCGTTTTCTCAGCGGGATATCTTCGTGGTCTTTATAAAATTCTTTGAGCCTGCCGGCCATTAAATACTTAAACCCTTCCATGCCGAGCACCATGGCATCATGCATGTTGATGTCTAGAAAAAGCCCGTAACGTCCGGTCGTCACCAGATTGTCGATCGACGCGACTTG
>CAZLRE010000012.1:0-14992 GCA_964561885.1 uncultured Planctomycetales bacterium
GAACGCCAGGCGTTGATGCGCAAGTTCGGCGTTCTTTATCAAAGCGGCGCGCTGTGGAGTTCACTGACGCTGGCGGAGAATGTGGCCCTTCCGCTGCAGTTGTACACCGATCTGCCGCGGGACAAGGTCCAGTCGGAGGTGGACCTTCGTCTGTCTTTAGTGGGGCTTGACGGTTATGATGATTTTTATCCCTCCGAGATCAGCGGCGGTATGCGCAAACGCGCCGGACTTGCCCGCGCCATTGTATTGAATCCGGATGTTATTTTCTTTGACGAGCCTTCCGCGGGGTTGGACCCCGTCAGCGCTCAGCGCCTGGATGATCTCATTCTTCAGCTGAGAGACGCGATGGGCGCGACCATTGTCATCGTGACCCATGAGCTGGCGAGCATCTTCGCGGTCGGGAATAATTCTATATTTCTCGACGGAGACAGTAAAACGATCATTGCCCGGGGCCGGCCGCAGGAACTTTTGAGTACGTCCAAAGACCCCAAAGTGATCGAATTTCTGACACGCGGAAAAAAGCAAGGAGTTTCGAAATGAGTAAAAAAGTCAATAAGACAGCCATCGGGCTGTTTGTTGTTCTTGGTGTCGCCCTCTTGATCGTGGCCGTTCTGGTTTTCGGTTCCGGCACGATCTTCAAGAGAACGCACAAATACGTTTTGTATTTTGACGGTTCGCTCAAAGGATTATCGGTCGGAGCGCCGGTGACTTTCCGTGGTGTCAAGATCGGGTCGGTTAAACACATCGGGCTGGTGTATAACGAGAAGACCAGAGACATCGCGATCCCGGTCACCATCGAGATCGAAGAGCGCATCAAAGGCGCGCCGAGCCTGGGTGAGGCGGGCAATGAAAAGAGGATGATCGCTATGGGTTTGCGCGCGCGCCTCGAGATCCAGAACTTGCTGGCCGGCCAGCTGATGATCTCGTTTGATTTTTATCCTGACAAAGCGCCGATCTTTTACGGGCTTAAGCATGATCATCCGGAGCTTCCCACGATCCCGGTGTCGCAGGATTTTCTGGAATTGATCAATGATGTGCCCATCAAAGACATCACCATGAATCTGACCCAAACGCTCGAAGGCATGAACAGGATCGTTAATTCCAGCGAACTTGAATCCGGTTTAAGAGAATTCAAAGGCGCGCTTTCGGAGCTCAAGGAAGCGGGCCATTCGGTGAGGATGTTAACGGAATATCTGGAACAGCACCCCGAGGCTTTGCTCAAAGGGAAAACCGGTAAGGGAGAATAAGATGAATATTAAGTTCGCCTATGTGTTATCAGCCGCAATATTATTCCTGGCCGGGTGCATTTCCGTTCCTGACAGCAGGGAACCGAGTTTTTACGGGATCGCCGCGATCAAAGATAATGAGCTCAAGCCTATCGAGTTATCTTCGGATTTCTCCGTTGCCGTGAGCCGTATCAAGATCCCCGGATATCTCAACCGGCCGCAGATCGTCACACAGGACAAAAACAATCAGATGCGGTTTGCCCAATTTCACCGCTGGGCCGAACCGCTTAATGAAGGTTTAACGAGAGTGATCAAAGAAAACATCTCCCGTATCCTGTCGCGCGCGCAGATCGTCAGTTATCCTTTGGATTTTCCGTCCAATGTGGCTTTTCGACTTGATATGGAGTTGACCCGCTTTGAGCTGGATATTTCCGGGGAATTATTCTTGGTTGTTCAATGGGCGGTCATTGATGTGGGTTATCCCAAGAACACGGTCATTAAGCGCTCCGAGTTCCGTCTGCCTGTCGATGGAAATAATTACCCGGGCGCGGTCAATGCCGTAAGTGCCGCGTGCGCTTCCTTGAGCGGCCAGATTGCTCAGGTGATATTTGAAATGAGCACTGTCGGTCATCCGTGATCGAAGAGGAGAACAGTTCGTTTCCTGAAGAGTGAGATCATAACCAAGGGTGTTTTCAAGGTCCGTATTATTTTTTAAACCATAGTCATGCACACCATGTTCAAATTCTCTCCAAGTGTCATTGCCAGGATCATCTGCCTCGCGGCGTTGGTCCTTGGTGCGTGGGCGGTCCACTACAAATACGACAACTTCTCTTATTACGACTGGGACTTGGCATTTTTCACCCAGGCGCTCTACAATCTCTGCCGCGGTTCGCAGTACACCTCTCTTGTCGGGATCAATTATTTCGGCGATCATTCCTATTATTTTTCATTCCTTCTTTTGCCGCTTTTCGCGCTGATCCAGCACCCCATGACATTGCTGCTTTTGAAGGTCGCGGCCTTTAGTGTGAGCGGATATCTGTTGTACCGCATTCTTTCTCAGGACGGGGAAGAATGGGCGGCGCTCCTCTGGATGATTTTATATTTCATCTTTCCGGCCAATGTTTTTGCGCTTATATATGAATTTAATCCGGAGGCCTTTGCCCCAGTCTTTCTTTTGTTGATGTTCGATTTCTTCCGTCGTGAGAAATATATTCCGTTTCTGGTCTCATCGGTGCTTTTGTGTCTTATCAAAGAGAACATGATTTTGATCTTCTTTATGTTCGGTCTTTACGCGCTGTTGACCAGAAAGAAACCGCTCAAACAATGGGCCTGGGGCCCGATGGCATCAAGCGCCGCTGTCTTCTCGATGCTGGTCTTCTGGCTTATTCCGCTTTTTCGTCACAGCCAGCAGCATGCCTTCTGGGTGCGTTACGCGCATATTTTTAATGACCCGGGTAAGTTTTTGACCAAGGTCGTGACCGGGAACATCGCGTATGTGGGCGATCTGTTCGGGCCGCTCATGATCCCGGCCGCGGCAGCGCCGCAGAATTTGTTTTTCATGCTGCCGGTATTTGTTCAGCATTTGTTCTCTAATGAATGGTCGGAACACACGATCTTTTATCATTACGGATCGGCCATGACGCCGTTCATTTTCTTGTCGGCAGCCGCGGGCATGCGAAAGCTCAAGCGGTTCACACAAGGAAAAATTTACGTTGCGGCCTGGATTTTGTTAATATTGTTCGGTCTCGGGCATACGATCAAGTTCATTCCCAAGATCAAAGACCGGATGGTCGTTCACAAGGACGATCTGAGGAGTGTGCGCTGGGAAATGGTGCGCAAAATTCCCCCGGATGCGGGGGTGGTTGCGACCTTCGATTTTTTGGCGCCGCTGGCGCTTCGAAAATCGCTATACTCGTTCCACAAGCTGTACGATGATTTTTATCAGGACCCGGCCAAGCTTAAAAAAGGCGAGTTGTACCAGGGCGGCGTGTTCCGGCTGCCCGCTGATGTGACCTATGCCCTTATCGACATGAACGACCCGTTTTTGGTGCGGGAATATAAGGCCAAGCCCGAGGTCATTACGCAAAGGTTGGACGGGTTTTTCAGGGAATGGACGGTCGTTGAACGCAGGGGATCGATTTTGTTATTGAACAGGAAATAGAGTTATGAGTTAGAGGGTTAGGACGATATTTTGGGGTTTTCATTGAAATTTGCGGCCGATTGTTGGATGGGTTAGTAAGTTATGAATAATCTAAAAGAAGTAATTAAAACCGAATTTAAGTTCTTGTGTTTCAGAAGCGTCAAGCCTGACTTGGAAAGATTAGGTACGCAATACCTTGTGTTTGGAGTTATTGCTGCATGGATAGCTGGAGTTGGGCGTTATTGGGATAATCCTCGTGCCGAATGGTGGCAATATGCTGGATTAGGGTCAGTCATATATATTGTATTAATGGCGTTTGTTTTATGGTTGATTACCAAACCCTTAAAACCAAGAAATTGGAGCTATCGTAATGTTTTAATTTTTGTTGGCATGACGTCTCCTCCAGGAATATTGTATGCCATCCCAATTGAGAAATTTGCAACTCTTCCAACCGCTCAAATGATCAACGTTTGGTTTCTTGCAATTGTAGCGCTGTGGCGTGTTACCCTATGGATTCTTTATCTAAAAAGATCCGCTCAATTAAAGGGACATGCTGTTTTTATCGCCTCGATTTTACCCTTAGCCATTATTGTTACGACATTATCTTTTCTTAATCTGGAACATGTTGTTTTTAATATAATGGCTGGTCTCACTGCAGATGAGAAAACAGCAAATGATGCTGCTTATGGGATAGTTCTGCTTTTGACATATTGCTCTGTTCTAGCCTCGCCAGTTTTATTTATTGCCTACCTCATTAATATATTTAAAATTCATAAAAGTTCGAAAATCAAGACTTCCGATTTAAGGAATGATCTATGAGACTTGGCTATATTTCCTTAAGTGGTGTTCGTATTCATAATCAAGAGCTTATGGATCTGGGGCTTAGTTTGCCGGGATTTATGGAAAGAGCCAAGACAATTTCTTCTTTGCCAAATCTAGGGCTTCTTACTTTGGCAGCTTTAACTCCCGCTGATATAACTATTTCTTACCTTAATCTTGATTCTTTTAGCAAAGAAAATGAATTGCCCGACATTTTTGATGTTGTGGCTATATCAAGCGTAACAGCTAAAATTAAGGATGCATATTCACTGGCTGACAAATTTAGAAGTAACGGCGTTAAAGTTATTTTAGGAGGGCTCCATGTAACTTTATTGCCAGATGAAGCTACCGAACATGCCGACTCGATTGTTCTTGGGGAAGGTGAAATTTATTGGGAAAAGCTAATCAACGATCTAAAATGTGACAACTTGCAAAGAGTGTATGACGGAAGGGGGAAAAGCTTCGATCTTTCAAGAAGTCCTATTCCTCGATATGATTTGTTAGACGTTGAACAGTACAATCGGCTAACGGTACAAACTCAAAGAGGCTGTCCATGGAGCTGCGAATTTTGTGCCTCTTCGATCCGAATATCACCCAAATTTAAAACTAAACCAATAAATAGGGTGGAGCAGGAGCTCAAATATATTAAATCAATATGGAATCGGCCATTCATTGAATTGGCAGATGACAATACCTTTGTTGACAAAAGGTACGGGAAAGAATTGGCAAGAATATTTATTAGTAAAAATATTAAATGGTTCACTGAGACCGATGTTTCTTTAGCAGAAGATGAAGAATTGCTAGGACTGTTGAGAGATAGCGGCTGTGTTCAGGTTCTTATTGGATTTGAAAATTCTAAATTTTCTGGTTTGGATCGCATCGAACTCAACAATAATTGGAAGGCAAAACAATTAGATAAATACTATAAAGCTATCCGAAAGATTCAAAGCTATGGAATATCTGTTAATGGATGTTTTATTTTAGGATTAGATGGGACTGATATTTCTAATTTTCAAGATGTTCTGAATTTTGTAAAAGAAAGTGAATTGTCGGATGTTCAGATTACTGTTCAAACGCCTTTTCCAGGTACGCCATTATACGAACGGCTAGAAAAAGAAAACAGATTAATTGAATGTACGGCTTGGGAGAAATGCACATTATTTGACGTAAACTTTATCCCTGAAAAAATGACTGTTAAGGAGCTGGAAGATAACTTTCGACTGCTCATGAAAGAGCTTTACAGTGATGAATTAGTAAAAAAGAGACGAAAGCTATTTCAAACAAGATTCAAAGAGAGCAGAAAAAATAAGAGAATTTAAGTCGAGGAACATCCCCTGCAGGGACTGACGCACGACAAAAAACCAAATAAAAGGTTTATTTGGTAGCTCAAATCAGAAGATCGGCAGTTTCGATCTGTGCCAATATTGCCGAAGGCGGCAAAAAAAGCACTAAAGACTTTGCGCGTTTTCTGGAAATCTCTGAGGGTTCGTTGGAAGAGACCAAATATCATTTAATACTGAGCAGAGATCTAATTTATGTTAAATCGAGCGATTATGAGAAACTTATGCAGCAATGTAACGAGATCAGTAGGATGCTATACGCATTTCGAAAGCGATTAATTAACTCCCTAACTCTTGTTATGCTTTCCGAATTTGAATTGATTGATGAGATCAAGAAGTCAGCCGCATCCAGCAAGGACGTGATCCACGGCATCGGCGATGACACCGCGGTCCTGCGTCAGGACGGTTCCAAATATCTCCTTTTGACCACCGACATGTTCTGCGAAGGCGTGCATTTTCAAAAAGGTGTGCCCGCGCGCGGCATCGGCCATAAAGCCATGGCCTGCAATTTAAGCGATATCGCGGCCATGGGAGGCATCCCCAAGTATGCCGTTGTGTCCATCGGACTTCCCAGAAGAATCCCGCCGGCGTTTGTCAATGAACTGTATTGCGGCATCAATGCCTTGGCCCGCCAGTTCGGCGTGGCCATTGTCGGCGGGGACACCATCACCTCCAAAGGATTGATCATCAATATCGCGCTCACCGGAGAGGTCGAGAAAAAGGACCTGGTGTTGCGCAAGGGCGCCCGCGTGGGGGATTGCATTTTTGTCACCGGTCCGCTGGGCAGGGCGTGGAAAACCGACAAGCATCTGTCGTTCGTTCCCCGCATCAATCAGGCACGGTTCTTGGTTGAGCATTTCAAGCCGAGCGCGATGATCGATATTTCCGACGGTTTAGCCGGAGACCTTGGGCATATCCTGGAGCTCAGCCGCACGGGCGCGCTGATCGCGCACGATGATATTCCGCTTAATCCGGGCGCAAAGCTCCGTGACGCCATTTATGACGGAGAGGATTATGAGCTGCTCTTCACGTTGGCCCCTGCCAAGGCGCAGGCCCTGATGGCCTGGCAGGAAACAAAGCGCCGCTGGTTCTTTTATCCGATCGGGACCATCGAAAAGTCTCGGGGCCTGCGCCTGCTTAAATCCGATGGTCGCAAAGAGAATTTAGAGATCAAGGGTTTCACGCACTTTTAATATGAACAGCGAACAGATACTATCCCATAATCCCGAAGAAACGCTTTTGATCGCGGCCCATTTTGCGCGCCATTTGAGATCAGGGGACATCGTCCTTTTAAAGGGCGATCTGGGCGCTGGAAAAACAACCTTCACCAAAGGTTTGGCCCAGGGATTGGGGATGAGCGCCAACGCTGTTAACAGCCCGACATTCATATTGATGAATTATTACGAAGGCAAATTGCCCATTTATCATTTTGATTTTTACCGGCTCACGCAGGACAAAGAATTAAAGACCGTTGAGATGGACGAATACTTTTATGGTAAAGGTGTGACCGTCATTGAATGGCCGGAGCGTTTGGGAGAGCTCGCGCCCAAGGAATTCTTTCAGGTCACCCTCGATCATCAGGGAGAGCATCAAAGGGGAATCATGTTTACGGCAGCCGGCCAGGGTTATCTCAAGCGGTTAAAAGAAATAGTGAAAAGAATAATATGACGGGATCCGTGTCATCCGGTAGGATCCGTGACATCCGAACATGAACATTCTTGCGATCGATACGTCTACTAAAAACTTCAGCCTCGCCGTTTCCAGGAACGGGAAGGTTTTGCGTTTTCGCAATATCAAGCTCGATAAGGTGCTGGAATCTTCCATCATCCCAGCAATCGACGGCATTCTCAAGCTCGCCAAGGTGCGCTTTGCCGATCTGGACGGTTTTGCCGTGGGCTTAGGTCCGGGGTCGTTCACCAGTTTGCGTGTGGGATTATCCACCATCAAGGCCTTTGCGCTCACTACCGGAAAGCCCGTGGTCGGGGTTTCTTCGCTTGATGTTGTGGCGGCCAATGTTCTGGGGAAGAAATGCGATGAGATCTGTGTCATCATGGATGCCCGCCGCAATCTTTTGTACGCCTGTCTTTATGAACAGGAGAAGGGTGCGCTTAAACGTAAAACCGAGCCCATGCTTGTGACGCTTGACGAACTTTTGGACAAAGTGCACGGCCGCACGTTATTTGTGGGTGACGCGGTCGGGCCTCTTAAGAACGTCATTAAAGAGAAATACCGGGAAGCGGCCCGGAAGGGGAGCAAATGCGTTGCTGTTTTTGCCCCCCAGGCGTCGGGGATCCCGCAGGCCAAAAAATTATTCATGTTAGCGTTTGGACGATTCTGCAAAAAAGAGTATGATGATAGTGAAGTTTTGAACCCGGTGTATCTCTATGCGGAGGATTGCCAGGTCCAGAACCCGTTGCATGGAAAATGAGTTAATTATTTATTTTTCTTTCAATAGTTCATTTATCCGTCTGCGTCCATGTCATCGATCAACGAACAGAAAACGACCCTTTACTCGGCGCCGAGCTTTGCCAGCGTCGATCTTTCCGCTATCCGCCATAATTTTCTGGCCCTTCAGGCGATGGCCCATCAGCAGATGGTCGCCGGTCACCACAGACACATGGATCTGATCACAGTCATCAAGGCCGATGCGTACGGCCACGGCATGATCGAAGTGGCGCGCGTGTTAGATGAATGCGGTGCGAAATTCTTCGGGGTCTCCAATGTGCAGGAGGGGATCCTTCTGCGCGAGGCCGGGTTCAAACAGCGCATCCTTCTTTTTGAAACGACATTTCCGGAACTCGCGGCTCCCATCGTTGAATTTGATCTGACCCCTACGGTGTGCACCTATGAACTTGCCTCAGCGATCAATGATCACGCACGGTCGCTTAACAAACGCTGTGATGTTCATCTGAAGGTCGATACCGCCATGGGCCGTTTGGGCGTTCCTTTAAAAGGCGCGATCGAATTCCTTCAGCGGCTTAAGTCGCTGGATCATTTGGTTTTGGAAGGTGTTTATACCCATTTCCCGTCGGCAGACTCCGATGAGACGCTCACCTTGCGGCAGATCAAGGCGTTCATGGATTTCTTGAACGACTGTCAGGTCCAGGGGGTCGAATTCGAGTACGTGCATGCGGCTAATTCCATCGGTTATGTGAATTATAAGAATGTGTTCTTCAACCTTGCCCGTCCTGGTCTGATGCTCTATGGGCTTTATCCGAATGATTCGGCCCGTGCGAAGGTCATCCTTAAACCGGCGCTGTCGGTGGTCTCGAAGGTCATTTACTTAAAGAGGATCGAACGCGGGCAGGGTGTCAGTTACGGACACGCTTTTGTGGCCGAGCGAGACATGACGGTCGCGGTCTTGCCTATCGGTTATAATGACGGTTATTGCCGCGCGCTGTCCAACCGTGCGTATGTTCTTATTGACGGCAAACGATGTCCAGTTCTGGGGCGCGTCACTATGGACCAGATCATGGTGGATGCCTCGCAGGTCGTCTCCCCGCGTTTAGGAATGCCCGCCGTTATCCTCGGAGAAAGCCGGGAGGCCACCATCAGCGCTGATGATCTGGCTTTCTGGGCCTCCACTATCAGTTACGAGATCTTGTGCAATCTCGGCAACCGCCTTCCCAGGGTTTATAAGTCAATTTCCTGAAGCTGATACTGGGCTGGATACGCGCGAAATGATCGTAAAAGTATCCGGCTGATCGAAGATTTCTTTGCGTCCTGTCATCCGGCCCAAGGCACAACCTAATGATTGACATTTTCAGTGTTAGTGATAGATTTTACTGCGTCGGTCAAGTAATTTTGCATCAGGTTAACCGTTAACGGAACCGTGAAGAATGCCTCATGCCAAGTTCCTGATTCGTAAAAAAATGTTAGGTGTTCGTTTACTGTCATTGAGTATGTGTGGCGCGATCATCCTGAATTTTGTGATCCCTGCACAGCCGGTCTATTCCAATCCCACCTTGC
This sequence comes from uncultured Planctomycetales bacterium, assembly GCA_964561885.1. Lineage (GTDB taxonomy): Bacteria > Omnitrophota > Gorgyraeia > Zapsychrales > Fredricksoniimonadaceae > JAGNTT01. The sequence continues at coordinate 9,495 of CAZLRE010000012.1, forward strand.
CAGGGCCGGGAGGGCTTATTACTAAAAGTCCTGGATATAATCCCGCCAGGATCAGAGCGTTGAGATTGTCGCCTGAGCACGGCTTGCAGTTTGATTTTATTATCGACGCCGGGGATTCCGGTTTGAAGTCCCAGGCATTATCCCGGGAAACTTTAAAATTAGTCCGGTATTTCATGGCGGCGCTCACTGTTCCGCCTGCTGATCTTTGGGTGAATCTGTCTCCTTATGAAGCAGAAAAGATCATTCCGGAAGCCTTGGGCCAGACCGAGCTTGGCCGCGATCTTCTCTCCCAGGACTATCTGCTCAAACAATTGTCTTCCTCGATCACTTATCCCGAAGACCGTTTGGGGAAGGACTTCTGGCAGCGCGTCTACCAAAAAGCTTATGAGATGTACAAGACGACAGACATTCCCATTAATACGTTTAACAAGGTCTGGATCGTGCCGGACAAAGCGGTTGTTTATGAGCAGGACGGGATGGCGATCGTGGCCGAGGCGCGGCTTAAGGTCATGGTCGAACAAGATTATCTCTCGATGATCAACAATCTTAAGAATCCAGAACTTGGTTCGGACCAAATGAAAAATGAGGAAGTCAAGACCATCGATGATTTCTCCTCGAAGATCGTCAGGGAACTCTTGATCCCCGAGATCGAGAAGGAGGTCAATCAAGGGATGAATTTTGCTCCTTTGCGGCAGATCTATCATTCCATGATCCTGGCGGTCTGGTATAAAAATTCCGTTAAGGAGAGTATTTTGGGCAAGGTCTATGCCGACCGCAGTAAGATCGCCGGCATCGACACCGTTTCATCAGACAGCAAAGAAAAAATATATCGGCAGTATTTGGAAGCGTTCAAAAAAGGTGCCTACAATTTTATCCGCGAGGATCTTGATCCGCAGACCCGCGAGGTGATCCCCCGCAAATATTTTTCGGGAGGTTTTAGCAGCATCGGAGCCGATGGGGTGGAGATCCAGGACCGGGTGGGTACAGGTGTAAAAGCCTTTGGTGATCTGACCCCGGCGGGTCAACAGAATGTCAATGATCTCAGACAAGGGTTAGAGACCGCAAGCCCGGCTTTGACAGCGTTCACTGTTGAGATGGCTGAAAACGCCCAGGGAACGGCCGTGAGTTCGCAAGAAACGGATTCGATCATGTCGGATATTTCATTTTCTCCCGCCTCTACAGAAGGGCAAGAGCAGACCGCTCGGTTAACCGTGCGTGATGCTTCGGAGCAAATCCGTGAACTCAACCGGATCGCAGGCAAGGCGGGCCTGGATATTTTCAACGGTCTCGGGCCGGACCAAGTTTTGCAGGTGCGGGAATCCGTCGGAGGCTATGAGTTGACCGAATCGGCCATTCAAACCGCGGATTTTCTTGTCCGGTTAGGGATCGCTCCTGCCATCAAGCCAGAGGGTCTTATATCGTTCGCCAATAGAGAAGATCATCGCAGATTTCAGTTGTTTTCTGTCGAGAGGATCGACGGACAGACCCTGCAGCAGCTTGCCGATGCCCAGGGCGGTCTTGGTGTCCGGTATCAGCGTATGATCGCGGTCCTGGTCAATACGCTTATCGCCAACCGGGTTTATCAAGGCCGTTTGTTCGATCTGGATGGTGAAATTCGAAGCGTCAAGATCGGACGCAAAGTTTCGGATCCCTCTTTGGCCGAGTCGGCCTTCATCGACGACCATGGGTTGGGGAATGCTTCTATTTTTGAAGGGACCGTGCAGGAACTGGCCCAGGAATATCTCAATCAGATCGATGAGGTCAAATTATCTTTTGGAACGAACACTCAGGGGTTGCAAGGGTGGTTTGGCCGTTACGGGTTCCTGGAGCGTTTTTTGACGCAGCTGCGCGATCAGGGTGCTCTTCAAAGGGTGTTAGATGAGTTCTTTCAGGTCGGGCCGGAAGTTGAGGGTTTCGCTTCCTATCAGAGAAAACCAGGCGATGAGAATCTTGCCAAAATGCTGACGGCTCCCGGCAGCCGGCCGATCCCTCACCGGACAAACAGCAATACCCCTCAGGAAAATTTGTTCAGTGTCAATCAGGCGGTCGAGGCAGCGATCCTGCAGGGCAAAGTGACCTCTTTGACCGAAGAAGTTCGCCTCGGATTCCTGGAATATCTTCAAAGACCGCAGGTCGCAGAGAAGATCGCTGATAGCGGAGTTGATCAGCGAAGGTTGATGCAGATGCTTGAAGGGAACCAGGTGCGGATCCTTTTTGTGACGGATGTGCGCCGCCGTTCTCCGTTTTTGGTGGTCAGGGGCCGCGATTCTTTTCAGGCGGGCCATGTGGGCCTGACGCGGGACTCGATCTATTTAGGGCAAGGGATCGCTCAGGAATTGCTGAATTCGACAAAAGAGGAAGACCGGGACCTGTTTTATGCATTTCTTGCCCGTGAAGCAGTGGCGTTGGCCAAAGCCCGGGAGATATACAATGGCAATAATTATGATGAAGCTGTGCGTGAAGCGGAGGACGTTGCCGAACGTTTTGAGAAAAGTCTGGTGGCCGGCCGGTTGGATGAACGTTTAACACAGGCCGTCGGAAGGTTTTTTGATCAGCAACGGCCGGTCGTTGTCACGGGCGCGAGATACAGCCTGGAACGTATCCTTGGTTACAATGCTTCGCTCAATCCTGCGGTTAAGGATGTGATGGACATTCATCGGGAATTTCTCTCACGGGTCCTTCGCATGGACGGCCAGTTGCAACGGCAGATGCTTGAGCGGTATAAAGGTTTTCTCGATGTGAACCGTTCCACTATCGAAGTCTTTTATTCCCCGGAGGCATGGCAGGCCATTGAACGGATCTCCGACGCGCTGCAGGACGGTTATTACAAAGGAAATTTCTCAACGTCCTACCCGGCGAGGGAATTATTTGCCGTTCGATACCTTGAGGAATTCAGACCCGAATTGCTTGAGCAAACAACGAGCGGTTTGATGGCCCGGGTTCCGGCGTTGACGGCAGATCTTTCCCATGAACAACTGTTTGCCGCTCTTACCGATGCGGCCAAAGGCGTTGTCACCGAGATCAATCTGTCGCCGGACGTGGAATTTCAGGTCATCAATGAGTTGGTGACGCGTTTTTATACCGCCCTGTTGAAGCGCGACTCCACCGAATCGCGGAGTGTGCGCTTAAGCGAGACCACGTCCCGCGACGGCCAGCAGTCCAATATCGGCACCAATCTGACCGGGGAACAGCAGCGGCAGATCCTGGATCTGACCTTTGATTACGGGGTCATCGACCGCTACGAAACCTGGGGCGGGGCAACGACGCAGTCCGCAGTTCTGGACAACAAACGCAACGGTAACCCTCCCGAAGACCCGTTTTACAATGCGCGTCAGCAGAAGGATCTGTTAGAAAGAAAATTGACCGCGGCTTTCGGGGCTGAATTATCCCTGTTGACGCAGGCGGATCGCGATGCGGTCTTTGACAGGTTCCGCACCGATGCCGCGCGGCGATTTTTGACACCGCAGCAGCTCGAAGAAATTCTCACACGTCACGGGATCAGTGAGCCTGTTAAGACCGATGTCCGGCGCCTTTATGCCATCCGTCAGGAAATGCTCCTGCGCGGGCAATACATCGTCGGACTTATGCCCTATCCCGATACAGTGTTAAGAAAATTCATCGAGACCGCTTACAAGAACGGGGTGGACATCTTCCGCATTTTTGACGCATTTAACGACCCGCGCAAGATCGAACGCGCCATCGTCATGGCCAAAGACATCGGCGCTCTTGTTCAGCCGGTCATCCATTATACGACTGATTTTCCGACGGGGATCGAGGGCTATGTCCGGCTGGCGCAGCGGTTGATCAGTGCCGCGGGTACGGCCATCGACAGTCTTGTTATCAAGGATGCCGGCGGACTTCTGGAGCCCTCACAAGCTTACCGGCTGGTCAAAGGCTTAAGGGATGCCGGGATCACCGTCCCGATCCAGGTCCATACTCACGATGTCGCGGGTAACCGTCAGCTGACGCTTCTTGAAGCCATCCGCGCTAACGGCAGTAGCCAGACGATCACGGTCGATGTCGCCACCGGTGAGTTGGCCGCGCCATTTGCTCAGCCGAACCTGCGCCATTTCCTCGGGATCATCAACGATTCGCCCTGGGAAAGCGGGCTTGTCGATTCGTTTAATTTCGAGCGCATGCAGATGACCGAGCAGATGATCAAAGATTCGATCCTTCCCAATTTGCCGATCGCGCCTATCACGACACGTCAGCGCCAGGGAGTGCTCTCCGGACGTCTGCCCGGCGGTATGAAGACCAACAACGACGCGGATTTGCGCAGGGCCATCATGGGCGATGCGGCCAACAAGCTGCCCAGTTATGCGCGGGCGATCAATGCCGCTTTAGGCATTACGGTCCTGGATGCGCAGAACCGTCTGACCTCTGAAGGTTTGAAATTCAAAGATGCTTTCGATGCGTTGCTTTATGAAGAGATGCGGCAGGTCACAGCGGACATGGGCGGGATCTCCCTGGTGACACCGACCAGCGAATGGATCGGCAAGGAAGCCTTCAACCATGTGATGGCCTGGATCATCAAAGGGTACATCGATCTGGACCGCTCCAAATCCGAATGGGTATTGAAACCCAAAAGTTCGTTATTGGCCATGTCCCGCAAGGCCCAGTATCGTCTGGGATTGGCCAATCTGCATGAGGGCCTGCAGAATTATTTGATCGAGCGCTCCCAAGACCGAGAGGTTTTAGGGGCTTTGTATCCGTCAGCCAATGCCGAGATCGTCCTTCTTTCTTTTGAACTCGAAGGATTTAACGACGCGGCCATCGACGCTCAGGGATTTCTGACGAACAACGTATTGGGCCCTCTTGAAAGTTTAAAGACTACTTTGGAAAAGGATTTTGTCGACCGGCCGACCATCCGGCTGATGAAGGAGATCGAAAAAATCGCGCAATCGGGGCAGGAAACCCCGGAACAGCAAAAGGCCAAAAGCGCGCTTGAGACCCGTCAGTTCCCCCGAGAGGTCGTACTTTTGGGGATGCGAACCCTGCCGCAGGATGTCAATATTGCCAAGACCTGGCAGGAATATCAGCAGGAGCTCGACCGGCAACGCCGCAATAATCCTGAGATTAATACAAGCGACGAAGACCTGCTTTTATTCGCCCTGTTCCCGAAGCGCAATCAGTATTTTAATCTTGTCGCCTGGCGCCAGAAGGCCCGTGCGCAAGGGCTCAATTCGGGTTTAACGCGCCAACAAATTCTCGCCCTCGGCATGTCTGAAGCAGACGCCGTGACGCTTGCCCCTGAGCCGGCGCAAAACCTGGCCGGTGTTTCAAAAGAATTCACCACAGATCAGCTGGGCGGTATCAATCTTAATCCTGAACTGTTCGATCTGCAGATCAAACGCGATCCCAAGGGTATGCCTCTTCCGGTCATTCAGCAGGGGATCGACAAACTTAATATCAACGGTTTCTACCCGGTCATCATCGATGTTAAGCCCGCCTCGGGATTACTTTTGACAGACTATCCTGATTTTAAGCGGAAGATCGAC
>CAZLRE010000012.1:15002-15645 GCA_964561885.1 uncultured Planctomycetales bacterium
GGCAAATTGTAGCGGACAGGCGGGTGTTCATAACAGACCACAGACAATAGACCAAAGACAAAAGACCAAAAAGCCGAAGATTTTCTCTTCGGCTTTTTGTTTTCTAACATTGATCTTGGTCTGCAGTCTTTGGTCTTCTGTCTTCAGTCTTTATTCGTCCATCCTTAGAATAATCTCTTGATCAGCACACCCGCCGCTGTTGCAAATATAAAAGGCGCCAGCCACGCGGCGACAACGGGCGGGAGAGCGCCGCCCTTGCCCAGGGCAAGTCCGACAGCGTTAAGCACGTAGTAAAGAAATCCGATGCCCACCGCGATCCCGATCGAAGTGAAGGTGACGGCTTTGCGCCGTCCGGTCATGAGCGCGAAGGGCAATCCCAGGAGCATGATGACCAGATTGCTCATAGGAAATGAGAACTTGTGGTGATAATCCACTTTCAGATTATTGATGGCCTTGGAAGCTCCGCTGGTTGAGAAACGGTTGATATAGCTGGAGAGCTGGCGCATATTCATGGAATTGACCTGCGTTCTTTGCTTAAGAAAATCCTGGGGCGATTCTTTGATGTCCATGAGCTTTTCAAGATAGGTCTTGATCTCGCCGGGGATATTCGGTTTGAGCGAATCGTAACTTGTGATCTGCACCT
>CAZLRE010000013.1:0-13072 GCA_964561885.1 uncultured Planctomycetales bacterium
TTTGGGTTTGGCTTTCTGGGCGATGGTTTTAAAGGCAACACCTTTCCATCGGTTGTCCATGCGGCTCCAGGTGGTGACACAGTGAAAATCAGAAACGTCCTCAACTTGCGGCAGGGCATTGAATTCTTCCCAATTGAGCGAAAATGGATTGGCGATGTCACCCTTGATGTCGATCTTCCAGTGTTTGAGAGGAATATTGGGCTGAACGCCTAAGTCCAGGACAGGCCAATTGGGGACTTCATGCTGTCCGATGGGGATCTTGGGCAGGCCGTGGCGGTTGGCGGGGCCCGATCCCTGGATCATTTTCATATCCGCTTCAATGCCGCCGGAGAGGATGCCGCGTTTTTCCTGGGCGCGTTTGATTTTGGCTTTGATGAGGTTTGGGTTGAAATCAGCGGGAGTGTTTTGATCGTCGGGTTTCATGGTTTAAGGATTGTTGAGGTGGTCTGAATCAATCTAGGGGACACCTAGCGTGTTCACCGCTTATTTGGACACCAAGGACACCTTGCCGATTTGATGCCAACCGGGACACCGGTGTCGGGGTGTCCAGATATCATTTTTTGTTCGCTAGGTGTCCATCTTTGCTAAATCGCTGCGTGGTGTCCCATTTGGCGTTTGATACGCAAGGTGTCCCCTGGACTAAGTTCTTAACTTATATCCAATTTTAAATAGGAAGACGGTTGCCCCGAAGAACGCGAGGGCCATGACAAAGGCGATCGCGGCACAGGTGGCCATGGAGACATCAGCAATACCGATGACCGAAAAACGGATGCCGCTGACCAGATAATACATCGGGTTAAAATGCGAGAGGATGCGCAGATAATCCGGAAGCATTTGGGCCGGATGAAAAACACCGCCCAGCAAGACGAGCGGCACGATGATGTAAATGTTCCACATGGAAAGCATGCCGAAATCCTCCGCCCAAAGCGCGGCCATCATGCCCGCGCAGGAAAAGATGACCGCGATCATGGTCATGAAATAGAGGAGCACGAACGGATGCATGATCCCGATCGGTGTGTAAAAGAGGGATATGAGAAAAACGCCGAGACAGACAGTGATCCCGCGCGCGACCCCGCCGGCCAAAAGCCCAAGCACCATTTCAATGTAGGAAAGCGGAGAAAGAAGGACTTCCTGAATATGATTGTGCCAGCGTCCGATAAAAAGCGATGAACTCGTGTTCTCGTAGGAACTTGAGATCAGATGCATGGTCATAAGTCCCGGAACAATGAATTGAAGATAGCTGACGGCGCCGTTATCAAGGAGTATCCCTTTTCCCATAGCAATGCCGAAGATGAACATGAATAAAGCGGAAGAAACCAGGGAAGGAAAGATCGTCTGGTTGGAAACGGAAAAAAAGCGGTGGATCTCCCGTTTAGAGAGAGCCAGAACGCCGATGGGGTTGCTGATGAGTTGAAGCATATGATTTGCGAGGGTCCCCAGAGCCCCAGTCGCCAGGGTCCCAGTTGTTTCTGGGACGCTGGGGTACTGGGTGCTGGGGCACTTTACTCAGACCCTGTTATTTCCAGAAATACATCTTCAAGCGATTTATCCTGCAGCACGTCTTTTTTATCACCGATCTTGACGATCCTGCCGTGATTGATGATGCCGATGGTTTTGCACAATTTCTCCGCTTCCTGCATGTAATGCGTGGTCAGGAAAATGGTCTTTCCCTCTTTGTTCAATTGCGCCAGATAATCCCAAATGAGAAATTTTAATTCCAGGTCGCAGCCTGCGGTGGGTTCATCAAGGATCAAAATTTCCGGATCATGCATGAGCGCGCGGCACAACAGCAGCCGTTTTTTCATGCCGCCGGAGAGCGCGCGGTGTTTGCAGTTGCGTTTATCCGATAATTGAAAGCGGTCCAAAAGTTCATTGGCCCGGCGTTTGGCCTGCCACGGCGGAAGACCGAAATATTCGCCCTGATAAACCAGCAGTTGATAGATCGTCAGAAACGGGTCGAAATTGGATTCCTGGGCGCAGAGGCCGATGAGCCGCCGTGAGTTCATGTATTCGCTGGTGGTGTCATAACCGAAAACGCGCACGTCGCCGGATTGAAAGTTCGAAAGCCCGGTCAATACATTGATGGTTGTGGTTTTTCCGGCGCCGTTGGGGCCAAGAAAGGCGAAGAAGTCCCCACGTTTGACCTGAAAAGCAACATCATCGAGCGCCTTGAATTTTTTATAGAATTTGGTGAGACCTTTGATGGAGATGGCAATGTCGGAATTGCGCATATAGGCGTATTATAAACGGAAAACAGTATTGAGCAAGGGGACACATTGCAAAATAAAAAATATGATTTGGACACCGTGCGGATTAACAAACCCCATCGGGACACCTAGGAAATCAAAAAATGGTATTTGGACACCCGTTTAGGGGTTTCACTGGTGTCCTTCATTGCGATAACGCCGCTAGGTGTCCTGGTGTCCAAATATGCGGTCAATATGCTAGGTGAACCCTAAGGTTTTTTCTCTAACTCCGCTTTCGCCTTACGTGCCGCATTGCGTACGATCTCCGGCAGCGCGGGGTGAATGTAGATCATGTTCAAAAGATCATCGAGCGTGCCGTCTTTGGTCATGAAGGCGATGACCATGTGGATCATGTTGGATGCTTCTTCGCCTACAATATGACAGCCGAGGATCTTTTTTGTTTTGCGTTCGATCAAAAGTTTGCAAAAACCATGGTCTGACAAAAGCGCCATGCCCATGGCGCTGGAACGGTAAGGGTTCATGCCGACCACATAATCGACGCCGGCGGCCTTTAATTCTTCTTCGGTCTTTCCAACCCCCGCGACCTGCGGATAAGTGAAAATGGCGTGAGGGACCGGCGGGTATTGGATAGGCTTGCCGGATCTGCTGCCGAAGACTTCGTCAAAAAGATATTCGCCTTCAAAATTTACGCTGTGACGGAAGAAGTAGCGGCCGATACAATCACCCATCGCATAGATACCATCGACTGTTGTGCGCAGATGGTCATCGACCTGGATAAAATGTTTGTCATTGTATTTAATACCGGTGCGTTCCAAAGCTAACGTGTCGGCGTTGGACACAATGCCGGTCGCGATCAAAAGCGCGTCGCACTGGATATTTTCTTCCCAGCCGTCCACTTCATAGGTGACGGTGAACATGTGCTCGTGATAATGGATCTTTGTCGCAACGGCTCCTGAGTGAATGGTGTGCCGCTGTGAAAAGACGCGCGTGAACTCTTCGGAGACCTGGGCGTCTTCCTGGCGAAGCAGTCTGCTGCGCACCAGAAAATGCACTTCGGTGCCGAGCGATCCGTAGGCGTGACCTATTTCGGTGGCGATATATCCAGCGCCGATGACGACCATGACCTTGGGAAGCTTGGTGTTGCGCAGCGCTTCAGTTGAGGTCATATACGGTGTGCCTTCAAGGCCGGGAATGTTCGGGATCTGCGGGCGAGTTCCCACCGCGATAAATATTTTTTCGGCGGTTAAATGATCGCCGTTGACCTCAACGATCTTATTGCCGGCGAATTTGGCTGTGCCGCGGATGAAATCAATGTTGGGATGTTTGGTGTAGCTTGCTTCGATCTTGGAAGAATCTCCGTCAACCGTTTGGGAGATGCGGGTGATGAGCTTGGCAAAATCGACCGTGAATTTGGGGTCATTGTGGATGTCGAATTTATGGGCTTCTTTGATCTCAACGGCCACATCTGCCGGATGGATGAGCATTTTGGAAGGGATGCATCCGCGGTTGAGGCATGTTCCGCCAAGTTTATCTTTTTCAATGATCGCGACCTTCAGGCCCATGGTGGCCGCAGGGGAGGTGATCTTCGCTCCGCCGCCGGAGCCGATGACAATGACGTCGTATTTTTTCATGGACGCATTATACCATTTGTGTGAATTGTGCGACGTATTGATTCAACCGGTCCACAACCGCGGTGTATTCTTTGAGCTGCATCAGTTCTGAACGCATCGAGGCAATATTCGGGAGGCCTTTTAAATAGCCGGCATAATATTTTCGAAATGGAATAACGGCATTATACGGCAACTCATGCTCCACCGACATTTTCAGATGTTCCAGGCACACGCGGATGCGTTCCTCGATCGTCGGCTCGGGAAGATGTTCACCGGTCTTTAAGTAATGTTTTGTCTGTTGGAAGATCCACGGATTGGCGATCGCTCCGCGGCCGATCATCACCCCGTCGCATCCGGTTTCCAGCATGGCCTTGGCATCCTCGGGAGTTGTGACGTCCCCGTTGCCGATGACCGGGATCTTTATGGTTTTTTTGATCTTGGCCAGCCAATCCCAATCAGCAAAACCGCTGTGCGCCTGCGAACGTGTGCGGCAATGGACCGTGAGCGCCTGCGCGCCGGCCTGTTCGACCATTTTTGCGACGTCTAAAATAACTATACTGTCATGGTCCCATCCCAGACGTGTTTTAACAGTGACGGGAAGTTTCGTGGCCTTGACGGTTGAACGGACGATCTTTTCAAACAAGGGAAGATCGCGCAGGAGCCCGGCGCCTTCATTGCGGGCAACATGGTTCTTGACCCAGCAGCCGCAGTTGATGTCGATAAAATCCGGATTAAATTGCTCAGCGACACGCGCGGCACCGGCCAAAGATTCATCCTTGCCGCCGAAAAGCTGGATAGCGACCGGACGTTCCTCATCGCAGACTGTGATCTTTTTGAGCGCTTTGGGGATATCGCGGATGAGCGCCTCGCTTGCGGTAAATTCCGTGTAGACGATATCCGCCCCAAGCCGTTTGCAGATAACGCGAAACGGCAGGTCGGTCACGTCTTCCATGGGGGCAAGCGCGATGGGGGTGTCAAGTTGTATAGGGCCGATGTTCATAGGCGTCGAATTAGTTAAAGTGGTCAGTGGTACGTGTTATGTGGTACGAAAGCAGTGCTTACCACGTACCACCGATATGCTCAACGAGAGCTATACCACTTACCACGAGTCCGTTAAATGCTCGCCAATTATATCCGATTTTCCCAGTAATGCAACTGTTGAAAAGGGCGGAGAAATAACTATACTAGGTGCACAAGAACACAAGTCACAAGAACACATGAGGAGCACAAGCTTGTGATCTTTTGTGCTCTTGTGTTCCTGTGCTCGTGTGCTCCTAAGGAATTTTATGGCTATTAATTTCAATCCCACAGACTCCGCCATTGTCCGAGGCATCAAGACCGTCGGCGTCGGCAAGAAGGGCAGTAAACCGATCAGCGATGATCTGGCACAAGAGATCCTTGTCGATTTAAAGTCAGGCAAGGTCCCGGATGCGGCCAAAGGCGCTTTCTTCGCTGGGCTTTCGTTTAAAGGCATTGAGCCGCAAGAAGAAATCCTTAATGAATACTTCGGCCGGCCGGGTGTTTTGTCTGATCCGGTCTTGCTTGCGCGTGCGTTAAACCAGGATGCGCCGAAGGACATTCAAAATATTTGTGAACGCGTTATGGCCGGAGAAACGCTCGACAAACAGACTGCGTTCATTCTGGGACGTTTTTTGTTTTCTGATGAGCCGGGAAATGCCGCGCGCGGTTTGATCGCAAGCGCTCTGCGCGTCCGTTATGAGACCGATGATGAGTATGAGGGGATCCTCAAAGCGATGGCCCAGACAATGACGCCGGAATTCACCAACGGCGCGCCTTCCGGCCAGCCGATCATCCAATTGGCCGAGCCGTTCGACGGCAACGACAAATCCTATATGATCACGCCGTTGCTGGGGCGATATTTGAAGACGCTTCATTACCGCGTCGTCCATCTGGTGGGACGCAACAGCGGGCCTAAACTGGAGATGAATCTTTTGGATGTCATCGGGTTGTTGAACGTCAAGCTCCTTAAAAATGCAATGGAATTAAGCGGTGTTCAGCCTGACTTCGGCTGGTTCCTTCATCAAAAAGATCTTTCGCCCGCGGTCGACCGATGGGTGGATATCCGCCGCCAGACTATTAAACGTCCGTTTATGGCGACCCTTGAGAAATTTCTAGATCCGTTCAAAGCCCGGATCATCGCAACTTCCGCTTTTCATCCGCCGTACGGCGAGAAAATGCTGACCATTTCTGAACGCGCCGGTTTTCCCGGGGTGATCGTTATCCGTAACGGAATGGAAGGGAGCCTGGCATTTTCTTTGAAACGTGAGACGAGGATATTGTGTTCTGCCCGGCAAATGGACGGAAGTTATCTGCGCAATGAGATCATTTTTGAACCGGAAAAATTCCTGAATGTGGCTTTGGACATGGAAGAAAAAATTGAGCATCCGAAAGCGGTTGACAACGCGCGGTTGATTAAGGATTATATTAGCGCCGGCCAGACAGGTCATAAGCATTTTGATCTGCGTTTGCGGTCAACCTGTGAAGGATTTCGTCTCGCGGCCGAGTGGATAGAGGCGAACATCGCAGTTTAAGAAAACTTATCGTTAAGTAATATTATGATCTGGATTAAATACGCAAGTTTCCTGATGTTTTTGGCGGTTGGATTAGGCGCGTTCGGCGCGCACGCGCTTAAAGGCAAGGTCGACCCGTATTTCCTGGATGTTTTTAAAACGGGCGTGCTTTATCACATGATCCACGCGCTCGGGCTTTTTGTGGTGGCGTGGTTGTCAACAATTTCGCAGGACCCCAAAGTGACTTGGGCGGGGTATTTGATGGTCGTAGGTATTGTGCTTTTTTCCGGAAGTCTTTATGCCATGACGCTCACAGGAATTCGTCCGTTAGGCGCGATCACACCGCTGGGAGGTTTGTCTTTTCTGGCGGCGTGGGTTTTACTGTTTTTGGCAAAGTAAGTTGGATAAGGGCGGGAAACGACCTGCCTTCTATTAATCACAAGGAGATGAGACAATGTTTGCCCTGCACACACGGATGTTTTTATTGATCGCCGCATTGTTCGCGATCATCTACGCCGTTTTGGTCATGGTCGGCATGTCGATCGGTGTCGGAAGTTTCTACACGTACTTTGTCATGGCCTTAGGCATGATGTTCATTCAATACATGATCGGACCGAAGATCATTGAGTGGTCTTCCGGCCTCAAATATATCAAGAGAGAAGATAATCCCAAACTGTACGGCATGGTCGAAGATCTGGCCCGCCGGGCCAATATGCCCATGCCGCGGGTGTGTGTTTCGCCCATGGCGATCCCTAACGCCTTCGCTTTCGGCCGCGGCATTCGCGACGGCCGCGTCTGCGTGATGCAGGGGCTGTTAAATCTTCTCAATGAGGATGAACTGCGCGCTGTTCTTGGTCATGAATTAGCTCACATCAAGAACCGTGATGTGCTGACCATCACGCTTATTTCAGTTGTCCCGATGGTCATGTACCATCTGGCCTGGCAGCTCATGTATTCCCGCCGCAGCCGAGACGGCAACAGTACGGCCATGTTCGGGCTGATCGCGTTTTTGTTCTATTTCATCACGAACCTTCTGGTGCTTTACGGATCGCGCATCCGCGAATATTATGCCGACCGCGGCGCCATTGAAATGGGCAATAAACCCGCGGCCCTGGCGTCAGCGCTTTATAAGCTGGTTTACGGTTCGGCCCGTTTGCGTCCGGGACAGCTGCAGGAAGCCGAGGGCATGAAGGCGTTCTTTGCCAATGATCCGTCGAGGGCTTACCGTGAGATCCGCGATCTGGCCCAGCTGGACCTGGATAAAAGCGGCACGATCGATACCTCCGAGCTGATGGCCATGCGCCAGAAGACCCTTCAGCTTGGTTTCGCGGAACATATGATGGAGATGTTAAGCACGCATCCGAACATGCTAAAAAGGATTCAGCATTTATCTCAATATACCGGTCATTAATCAGGAGGAGAACAGATGAAAAAAGTTATCTTAACAGTATTCGTTCTTATGGCGTCCGTTGGTGTGTCCTATGCCCAGGCTGATTTCGCCGAGCAGCAGAAAAAACTTCAGGAGAGCGTGGATAATGTCACTTGGAAGAATCTGTCGGTGGATTTTTATGATGTTAAAGACAAAGCCCAAAGCGGTTACAAGGCCATGACGGTCAAATCGACCGATGAGAAGAACGGGCAGACGTTTTATGTTGCTAAAAAACCGATCCTTTCCTTGCCGGACACGCGCAGCATGGATGTGTCCTATGTTCCCGGCGACGGACAGATGATGAGGCTCATGGTCCGTTTTAATGCCGCGGGACAAAAAACGCTCGCCGATTATTCCACCGCCAACTTGAACCAGATGATGGGCGTTGTCATCGACGGTAAACTGCGATTGGTAGCCACATTGCGCCAGCCGTTGACCAACGGCCGCGTTCAGGTTTATGGGTTTACGCCTGAGGAAGCGGCAAATGTGCTGGACCGTTATTTCCAGCCGAAGCTTGAGGCGGTGCGTAAATTCAACCAGCAGATGGCCGGCGTGAAAGAACCTGCCAAATGATCAAACCTTCGGTCGCCTTTCATACGCTGGGTTGCCGTTTAAACCAGGCGGAGACCGCGTCCATCCAGAATTCTTTTGAATCCAAGGGATACGCGGTCGTGGAAGGCGGCGAGTCCTCGGACATTGTGGTCATCAACACCTGCACGGTCACGGAAAACGGCGATGCCGACACCCGCCGGCTTGTCCATAAGATCGCGCGCAGGAACCCCAATGTCCGTATCGCGCTTGTCGGCTGTCAGGCCCAGGTCCAGAAAGAAAAACTGGCTGTCCTGCCGAATGTCCGCTGGATCGTCGGCAATCAGCGCAAGATGGAATTATCGGATGTGCTGGGTGAGACGGATTCCGACAAAGTTCAGGTCATCACGCCTTCCATTGAACGCGGGCCATTTGTTCTTCCTGTGGCCGCGGTCGACCGTTCCCATATGCGGGCGAATATCAAGATCCAGGACGGATGTGATTTTTTCTGTTCGTTCTGCGAGATCCCCTACGCGCGCGGCCGCGCCCGCAGCCGGGTGTTCGGGGATATTCTTCTGGAAGCCCGCGCTCTGGCAGCAGCCGGACATCACGAGATCGTCGTAACCGGCATCAATGTCGGCACCTATCACTATGAAGGCAAAGGATTGCTGGATGTTATCCTCGCTCTTGAACGCATTGATGAGATCAAACGCATCCGGATCTCCTCGATCGAGCCTACGACCATTCCGATGGAGATCGCTGATCTGATGGGGGAAGGCCGCAAGCTCTGCCGTTATCTGCATATCCCGATCCAGAGCGGGCACGATGATATTCTAACCGCCATGAAACGCAAATACACCGTCAAGGAATTCAGCCAATTCGTTGAGTATGTCCATTCCCGCGTTCCCGGCATTTGCATCGGAACGGATGTGATCGTTGGTTTTCCGGGTGAGACGGACGCGCATTTTGTCCAAACTGAAACGCTTTTGCGAGAACTGCCCATTGATTATTTTCATGTTTTTAGTTATTCACCCCGGTACATGGCCAAAAGCAGTGACTTGGACCAAACAGTCGATTCATCAAAGATCAGCGCGCGCAGTCAGATCTTGCGGGAGTTGAGCCAGCGTAAAAAGCGGCTTTTCTATGAGTCCTGTTTAGGGTCGGTTGAGCAGGTTATCTTTGAAGAGTTTAAAGAAAATTTTTGGATAGGTTTTACCGATAATTATGTTAAGATACGTCTGAAAACGCAAGAGAACATCAAAGGAAAAATGCTTGCGGTCAAGATGATGTCATTGGACGGACAATACATGGAGGCGCAAATGTATGGAGTCCAGGCAGAAAATCCTTGAGCTTGTCAGACGTTTTGAGATTCTTCCCTCCGGACACGAAGGCGAGTTGCGTTCTTGGATCGTTGATCTGAATTACGCCCTGCAGGAGATCTTCGGTCACGACAGCCAATATCTCCAATACCTCAAATACATCAAATTCCATCCTGAAGTCGTTTTTGTCACCGATAAAGAACGTGATCGAAGCTGGAAAGAAGGCGTCGCCCAGGTCGATAATTTACTGCATGTCATTTTAAACGACCCCAAGGTCAGCGACCAGATCATGTTCGATCCTGATCCTGCTGATCAAGAGGATGCTTCTTCCGAGGACAGGGTGAGCCGATCGCTGGAAGAATTCAAGGAGTCAGCGGCCAAGCAGATGCAGCCGTTACTGCGCATGGATGGGGCGTTTGAAGAAACGCTGCGTGTTGATGTGACAAAAAGATCCCGGCTTCCGGATGATCGAACGGTCAACGCAGAGGAAAAAACAGCTGTCCAGAACGACGGACAGAAAAATTCCGCGCGGATTCTGTGTGTGGCCGGAAGCAACACCGCCGTCAATGAAGAGGTGCAGAAATTCTTAACGGAACTTCCGGCACAGGTCATGGCGATCCCCAAAGCTGTCGGACAGGAATCGCTCATCGACCGTTTGAATAAATGCGCTGCCGCTGAATTCGTGGTTTTTATTCTTTCCGCGGATTTTCATATTTATTCGAAGTCCCAAAGGCCGGTTGACGGAGGGATCATGGCCTCTCAAGAGGCGGTCTTTGAGCTCGGCTATTTAGCGGCTCGATTCAACAGGCAGAACATGGTCGTGCTTTATGAAGAGAGTGAGAACTTTTTAAGACCGACCGAGTTTTTCGATCTCTTTTATGTGCCGGTCACGCCTTCAGGGGCATGGAAGGCTGAGGTCTTGCGGCGCATGAAAGGGAAGCTTGCCATCGCGGCCGGTCTCGGCCTGTCCGTTGAGAATGAACCCAATGCATAAGCATCTTCGAAACGAATTGCCTGCCCAAGGATTTTTCCGGAATAAATCTATTCATGCCAAAGAATGTATGATATATCTTTTTCATGAATAAAAACCGCAAAGCTTTTACGTTAGTTGAGATTTTAATTGTTGTTGCGATCATCGCGCTTTTGGCCGCGATCGCCATTCCCAATCTTCTGCGCGCCAAAGTCACCAGTAATCAGAGTTCCGCTCAAGCCACACTTAAAGCGGTTGCCAATGCGCTTGAGACATACGCGATCTCCAATGGGGTTTATCCGACCGATACAACATCGCTCATAGGTGCTGCACCGCCATATCTTAACAAAGATTATTTCTCCGCTTCGTTCAACGGTTATAATTTTGCGGCCAGCATTACCGATTACGCGTATTCCGTTACAGCGTTGCCGGTCAGTTCATCCACTGGTACAGAAAGCTACACAATCTCGACCGGCGGCGTTCTCACTACGAATTAATGAAACGCAAGAAAAAGGCGATCCGAAAACGCAAACCCTTCCAGCGCCGCGGATCCTTCTTCGTTTATATCCTGGAGTGTTCCGACGGCAGTTTCTACACGGGATACACCAATAACCTTCCAAAGCGCGTGAAGCTCCATAACAAAGGCGGCGGTTCCAAGTATGTTAAGACCCGTCTGCCTGCCGAACTCATCTATTCTAGAAAGTATCAATTTTATAAAACAGCCATCCTCGAAGAACGCCGCATCAAAACATTAACACGTAAACAAAAAGAACAGCTTATTGCCGGGGGATAGTCCCGGCGCCAACAGGATTGATTTAAACGGATAAAGAATGTATAATCCGACAAGTTTGAGGATATCCTTAATCGTGTTAATGCATTTCAGGAGCAAGCGTTTTGATCTATAAAGGCGGATGCCATTGCGGGAAAATTTCCTTTGAGGTTGAAGGGAATTTGGATGGTGCTCTTGAATGCAATTGTTCCATCTGCACCAAACGCGGATACCTTCTGTGGTTCGTGGACCGGCAGAAACTCAAACTTCTCACCTCTGAATCCAGCCTTTCGACTTACACCTTCAACAAACATTACATCAAACACCGGTTCTGTTCGGTCTGCGGTTGCGGTCCGTTCGGGGAAGCGGCTGATAAAACCGGTAAATCCCAGGCGGCGGTCAATGTCCGTTGTCTGGAAGGGATCGATCTGTCAAAGATCAAGAAAGTCCCGTTTGACGGCAGGAGCCTTTGATCCGGACTATGTCTCTGGCCTGGGAAAAGAACGCTTCGGAAAAATTTGACCGCATGATCGGCAAAGTGCCGGTTTTCTTGCGGGAGATCGCCAAGGATAAGGTCTCTAAAAAGGCCGAAATTCTTGCGCAGCAGAACGGGCGCGCTCAGGTCACGGAAAAAGATATGGTCGATGCGTTCTTTGCAGAGACGCCTTTCGGATTTCACGGTCCTATGAAAGGCGATATGCAGGAATTGGGGATCGATTATGTTGCGTTCGGTCACCCGCAATAATGATTCAATGAGGGATGCAATATGACAGAAGAAACGGGACGCATTGTATGGGAAAAGGCCGCCGAAGAGAAGCTTTTTAAGATCTTAGAACAGATCCCGGATATGATCCGAGGCATCGCCGAGGCCAGGGTCTGCCGCAAGGCCGAGGATCTTGTCCGGGCGCAGAACAGGCTGGTCATCAATGAAAAGGATATGGTCGATGCCTTTTTTGCGGAAACGCCCGGCGGATTTATGCCGCTGATGAAAAACAGCATGAAAGAGCTTGGTATTGATTACGCTCAATACGGGCATTCATAAAGGAGTTCAATGAGCCAAAAGATCTTAGTCGTTGATGATGACCCTACCAGTTTAAAAACGGTTGAGTCGATGCTGAGCTCCGCGGGTTACGAGGTCCAAGCCATTTTACACGCGCAGAACATCGAGCAAAATGTCGAGAATTTCGCGCCGGATCTGATCATTATGGATTTGATCATGCCTAACGTTGACGGCAGTCAGGCGGTCGCAAAGCTTAAGAAAAATAACTCTTTAAAGGATATTCCTGTCATTTTTCTGACCGCCTTGCAGATGCTCGATCAAAAGCGCGGTCTGGAGTTCGAAGTGAATGTTGAGAACAGCAGTTACCGCACCCTGACCAAGCCTGTTGATGCCAAAGCATTGATCGGTGAGATCGAGAAATTGACAGCATAATTTAACTTACATTACCACGCGGTCCGTAAGCGGGTCTGCTAATAAGGTGAGCATGCACAAGGGACGATTAGAAGCTTTTAGCGACGGGGTCATTGCGATCATCATCACCATTATGGTGCTCGAATTAAGGCCTCCGCATGGCGCGCAATTTGTCGACTTAAAGCCGCTTATTCCTGTGCTTTATTGTTATGTGATGAGTTTTATTTATCTTGGCATTTACTGGAACAACCATCATCATCTGTTCCAGGCGGTCAAACATGTGGACGGCCGGATCCTC
>CAZLRE010000013.1:13082-15411 GCA_964561885.1 uncultured Planctomycetales bacterium
CATCTGTTGTTTTGGTTGTCGCTGATCCCATTCGTGACCGCATGGATGGGGGAGAATAATTTTGCCGCGTCTCCGGCTGCATTATATGGAGTGGTGTTGATCGGAGCGGCTGTGGCGTATACGATTTTGGTACGCGCACTTTTGGCCCGTCACGGCAAGGATTCCGTGCTCGCCCGCGCCATCGGCAAAGATCTCAAAGGAAATATGTCCATTGTTCTATATGCGTCTGCGATCGCCGCCGCGTTCTTATCACCGTTGATATCGTGCGCATTGTATGCGTTGGTCGCGTTCATCTGGCTTGTTCCCGACCGGCGCATTGAAAAGGTTTTGCCTCATGAATGAACATTTGATCTGGCGGTATACAACCAAACGATTTGATCCGTCACGGCAAGTTTCCGAGAACGATCTCGCAGAACTTTTGGATGTCTTGCGGTTGGCACCGTCTTCCTTTGGACTGCAGCCGTGGAAGTTCGTGATCGTCCGCGACCCGCGCTTGCGCGATGAGATCAGAAATTGCGCCTGGGGCCAGCCGCAGGTCAGGGAGGCTTCGCACCTGATTATTTTTTGCGCGTTAACGCATATGGATGAAGGACATGTCTCCAGATATATATCGCATGTTGCCCAGGTCCGCGGCGTGCCGAGGGGTTCACTGAGCGATTATGAGCGCGGCATGCAGGAATTCCTGCGGTCGCGATCGTCCCAGGAGATGTCCGAATGGATGAAGCGGCAGGTTTATATCGCGTTGGGAATGTTCCTGGATGAATGCGCCCGCAAAAAGATCGACGCAAGCCCGATGGAAGGTTTTGATTCTTCAAAGGTCGATGAGCTTCTGGGTCTTAATGCCGAAGGCGTGACATCGGTCGTTTTGTGTCCTATTGGTTATCGAGCAAAGGACGATCGTTATGCGGGTTTGACCAAAGTCCGATTTGATTCCAGCGAGATCTTTATACAGCGTTGAAAATTCTCAAGAACGAGATTTTTGAGGTTATTAATAAAATCAAAGAGGGAGACATTATGCAGATAGGTAAGCGGATATGTATTGCGATCATTGTACTGGCGGTCTTGTTTTTCCAGAACTCGACAGCCTCGGCAGGTTTGCTGGACAAGCTTAATCAAGCCACTAAAAAGTTGAATGATTTTAACAATAAGAAAAGCGGTCAATCTTCCGGCTCGTCCCAAAGTTCTGACCAAAGCGCCGGCAGCGAGGAAGAAGACCCTGATCGTCCGCTTGATCTGTATAAACAGAAAGGTTTCAAGGGAAGCTGCGAAGGCAAGCGCAGCGCCACCTGCATGGATTATATGGAAGCTGTGGATCACTGCATGGACCCCTTGAAAGGTTACCGTATGAAGGTCACTGCTGACCGCATCGAAAAGAAACTCAAGACCGAACAATTAAACGACAAACAGCGCAAAGATCTGGAAACGGATTTGGTTGGTATTAAACAAGCATACAAAGATAAAACAGATAATCCCACCATCAACGGCGAAAAGAATTCCCAGCGATATCTCGACCATATCTCCGAAGAAGACCAGGTTTACATCAACGCCGAGTATCAGAAATTTTACAAGAAAATTTACAACAAGTGTATGGGCGCCGATCACATGGGTATCGGCAAACGCACTGAGATGATGCAGGATGTTGAAACCATCGACGGTGATGAAGCCGTCAAGCAGCTTAAAGAAAAAAGAGCAAAGGAAGAGGAGCCGTTTAATTGCGCCAAGAAAGCCGGTTTTGTGCGCTGGGTGATCATGGCTGATCTGATGGAAAAAAGGATGAATGAGAAAGGTCTCTCCGGCAAGGAACGGGCCGACTGGGAAGCGGACATCGCATCTTTGCGCGAGTTTGCCGATAAAGCTGAGGGGGGCATGCCCAAGGCTGTTGATCCATCTAATCCTATGCGCGCCATGATGCGTTTGACAGATCCGGCCGATATGACGACGATTTCGAATGAAACGCTTAAGCAGACCGATGAGCTGCTCGCGAGTTGTTCGGCCCAAAATAAGTCCGGCGCGCCCAAGCAGCGTAAACCCCGAAGCGGCGGACTTGTCGATCATTCCAAATCACCGGCCAATCCTGATGCGCCGAGACATGTTGAGAAAGCAGGCCGCGGTCAGGCCAAGATCCCGACCAAAGTCGGCACCGGATCTCTTTCGTCGGTTTTGGGTGCGACCAAAGTGGATGCCATGGTCGAGTATTCCGACTGCAGCAGGCCGGGCATCGGCCATTTGGCCCATGTCACGGCCGACACGCTGGAGGCAAAATTAAACGCGGCCCAAGGCATCTCCGACCAGAAACGTCAGGAATGGGAAGAGGACATTGCGGCCTGGC